>DASQNN010000337.1:0-14418 GCA_035644955.1 Nodosilinea sp.
TTGTCTACAGTCTGGCTCTAGAACTCTCAAGACATGAGCGAGACCATAAACCGTAATCACTACAATAGCTGACTAAAGAGCGCAATTTGTCTAAAGGATTGTCTATAGTCAGGCTCTAGAATTCTCAAAACCTGGGCAAGAGCTTAAACGCAGTAACCACCACTGTTGACGGCACACCCCCACTCGTGGCATGGGCAACGAACAGAAAAAATTGTGCAGAACAGGCAACTTCGAACGTCTGCAGAAAACCTCTGCTTTAGTTGCACTGGTGCTGAGTCAATTCTGTAGAGCTGCGCCGGCAGTTTATATCAAATCCGAATCGCATAACCCCGATTCCCAACAGGCAGCCCCCGTAGGGGCAAACGGTGTTTGCCCAGCCCAACCGGGAGTAGCCAAGGCGGATTCAGTATTAAACGCGTTCATCACTGCTGATCCAAATAATTTGAATAAGCGATGCCCACCATCCTGACTGGAATGGTGGGCATCTAAGCGCTTAAAACGTGGGCAAGGATTATTGCTAAAGGTGTTTGTCACCCGGCTTGACCCAACAGTCCTTAGTCGCTAAAGGCGTCCTTGATGCTGTCAACGGCGCGCTCAACAGCATTCATAGACTTCTCTGCTGCTCTCTCAGTGCGATCGGCGTCTTCGCTAGCTCGTTGCTCAATGCGGTTGCGATCGCGCTTGGCTTTGCGCTCCAGGAAGCTCCCCTCGTCATCGGCCTCATCAACCTTGGAAGCATTGCTGTTGGCGGCTTCCTTAACTTTGTCTTCCGCGGTGCGGATGATGTTCTTGGAGCCTCCCTTAACATCTTCGGCGGTGTCTTTAACCTGATCGCCTGCATCTGCGGAGGCGATTAGGGTTGCAGCCGGGCCAGCCAGGGCGGTGGTGTTCGAGAAAAATGGGCTCTGCCAGACGAATGCGATCGCAGCTAGGCAAAATAGACCGGTAGCCATCCAGCGGCCTGCGGTCGAAAGCTGTTTCATGAAACGGTTCAATTTCATAGATATAATCCCCATAGGGTTTAGCCCTCTATTTTTACGCTGCTAGGCGGGTCAATTAAACCATTCTCTAGATAGAATTTTGTCTGCCCTGGCCGGCGAATAAAATTCACTACTTTGGTAGATAGACACAGAAAAGTTCGCCCGTCACCCTCACTTGTCGGTTTCAAATTGGTTTGGGGCTGTTTACGGGACGGATAATTACGGTCTATAGATTAGTGTTTCGGAAAGTGGTGTTTGGTTAGGTAACCCGAATGATTCCTAGGCTGCGTCGTCGCCATCGGTGACAGGCCAAATTAACCCCGATGGTGGGCTGTGGCGATCGCCCAGCGCACCCCACAGCATTATTTAACCAAGGCTTTATTACTGATTAACTTAGTACTTCAACCCATCAGAGGCAAGTTAACGGTAAATGTTGCCCCTTGTCCTTCTCCTTGGCTGTCTGCGGCCACGGTGCCGCCGTGCAGTTCTACCAAATTCCGTACAATAGCCAGTCCCAATCCTAGCCCACCGAACTTGCGAGTTGTTGTGCCGTCTTCCTGACGAAAATACTCAAATACATGGGCCAGAAAATTGGCGTGAATACCTTTGCCGGTGTCGCTGACTTGAATTTGAGCCTGTGAATCAACCTGCGACAGACACACCTTGATCTGTCCACCCTGATCCGTAAACTTGACGGCATTGCTGAGCAAATTCCAAACCACTTGCTGTAGGCGAGTAGCATCTCCAAACACTTTCCCGACCGTAGAATCAAGCGTCGCTTGAATCGTAATCGACTTTTCCTCTGCCGTTAGGCGCACAGTTTCTATAGCAGCCTCAATGATCGCGCCCAAGTGGACGGGAGCTCTACTGAGGATCACTTTGCCCCGCATGATGCGGGTAACGTCCAATAGGTCTTCAATGAGCTGCGTTTGTAGTTTGGCGTTGCGCTCAATGGTTTCTAAGGCAAAGGCCGTTTTTTCGGCATTTAAATTGCCGTGGCGGAGTAAATGAGACCAGCCTAAAATAGGGTTGAGCGGAGTACGTAACTCGTGGGATAACACGGCTAAAAATTCATCTTTGATGCGGTTGGCTGTCTCAGCTTCTTCTCGGGCTGCTTCTGCACGGAGTAGATTTTCGGCCCGCTCTCGCTCCCGCTGAGATAGCAGGTTAGCCGCCAATTCTAGCGACTGCCCTAGCAAAACAACTTCTCGAATTGAGAGCGGGGTAATTTTGGGGTATTCATCGTTGGCTAAGGCTTCCGCAGCCTTGGCCGCTGATGTAATACTGCGAGAAATCTGGCGCGAGAGAATAAAAGCCCCAAGACCGCTGATCAAAAGCAAAGCTGTGCCCGAGCTAATCACTAACCAAATGGCTTGCCGGACGGGTTTTTGAATAACTTCTACAGGTACCGTGACCGCCGCTATCCAAGACGTACCATTGATTTGGCTAAAGGCAACATAGACTTTTCTGCCGTCTAGGCTAACGTCTCGAAACACGCCCTCATTCGACGCTCTCACTTGCTTTAAAAAAGATGGTGTGCCTGGTTTTCCCACAAAGCGTTCGGGATTGCGGGTGCGAGCCGCAACAATACCTTGACCATCGACAACGGTGCGCGTCCATTCTCCCTCAACCGGAAGTTGGTTTTTGACAATGCTAGCGAGGGCCGTAGGCGTGATGACAGCCGTCAGAGCGTAGCGTAATGTGCCCTCATAAATAACCGGAACGCGGATCGGAAATGCAAAGTCTTGACTTCTTTTGCCATAGGCGAGGTCGCCTATGGTGGGCTTACGAGTTGCCACCAGTCGTTCTAAGCTGGCCGGTTCACTGGCTGAGGTCAGGGGCGTGCCAAACGGCAACGCGCTGTTGACAAGCTGTTGGCCATTGGGTGCCAGGAGAATCACGGTCGACCAATTGGTTTGGGTCTCTGCGAGTCGCGTTGCCTCGCCATGAAAGCTCTGCAAGTTTTGCTCATAAAGCTGGTCAGATGCCGCCAGGGCCTGTAAGGTTCGAGTTGTGCTTGAAAACTCATTCTCTAAGGTTGAGGCTAAGTTTCGGGCTTCCCGGAGCATAACTCGCTCTGATCTGGCTTTCTCTTGAGCAGACAGTCTATAGACGACGGCACCGGCAAACAGCACAACGGGCAGTAGCGTTCCCGCCACCAGCAGAACCAGATACCCCCTCAGAGACAGCGTCCGGCCACCAGGAATCCTTGGCAGGGGGTATTCGTTTGATAGGGTAGTCCGCTGCAGCAGCGGGCTTAAGAATTTAGCCCGTGCAGGCTTCTCTTCTACCATCTATGTTTTATAAAGCTCACGGTGGGGATGCGCTGTAGGGTGTGCTGTGGAGAACGATTCTCACCCTACCTCAGTGTAAATCTACTTACGTCCCCCTCACAGTTGCCAATACCGACCACTATACTAATCAATCTCTAGCTCACTCTCATCCCTTAGGTTAGTTATGGCAACGGCTCAGCGGCCATTCTAGACACGATTCTTTTAAACAAGTTAAAGTGGTACTGAGTACGAATTACCTCCAATTTTATGGAAGAGCAGGCCGTCCCCAGACATCCCATTACCTCTCTGGAAGATGCCATTGAGCGCTGCCAGATTCTGGGCATGCGGTTGAGCCGGCAGCGACGCTACATTTTAGAGCTGCTTTGGCAGCACCAGGGCCACCTTTCTGCCCGTGAAATTTACGATCGCCTCAACCAGCAGGGCCGCGAGATTGGCCACACCTCTGTTTACCAAAACCTCGACGCTCTGTCCGAGCAGGGCATTATTGAATGTGTGGAGCGCGCCGACGGCCGTCTCTACGGCCACCTGAGCGACTCCCACAGCCACATCAACTGCCTCGATACCAACGAGATCATCGACATTCAGGTGACCCTGCCCCCAGACCTGATTCAGCAGATCGAAGCCCGCACCGGGGTCACCATTACTGATTACCGCATCGACTTCTTTGGCACCACCGCCTCCTCCTAGGTCGAGCGAGCCGGTCGGCGCTGGGCCTGGCCTGGCTTAGCCGGAGCCAGGAGTTGAATCATGGGCTCTACCAGCCAGGGCACCAGGCGCTGCGCCCACACCGCCGCGTGGCTCTGCCAGCCCACCAGAATTTCGGCATGCCCCCGGTTTAGGCCCTGCACCAGGGCCGCAGCCACCTCGTCGGGGGTTGAAGACTGCACCCCGCGAAACCAGTCAAAGGCTTTGACCATATCGGTGTCGGTGAGGGAGGGCAGCAGCGCCACAACTTTGACCCGGTAGGGGGCCAGCTCGCTGCGCAGGGCCTGGGTAAAGCCTACGATCGCAAACTTGGTGGCCGAGTAGGTGGCCATGGTGGGGGCAGCTACTTTGCCCATCAGGCTAGAGACGTTGACAATGCACCCCTCTCGGCGCGCGGCCATGCGGCGGGCCACCAGGCGGGTAACCGTGTAAAGGCCAATCAGGTTGGTCGAAATTTCAGACTGCACCTGGGGCAGCTTGGCCTGCAAGAACGGCGTTTGGTAGGCTACCCCGGCGCAGTTGACCAGGAGATGCACCGGGCCGTGGTGCTGCCAGGCGCGGGCAATCACCACATTGGCCTGAATGGGGTCGGTCAGGTCTACGGGCAGCACCACGGCCTCGGCCCCGAGCTGCCGCACCTCAGCGGCGACGGCCTCTAGGCGCTGGGCGTTGCGGGCCACCAGCAAAATGCGCTGCATACCCTGGCGGGCCAGGGCGTGGGCAATGGCGCGGCCAATGCCGCGAGAGGCCCCGGTGATGAGAGCGGTTTTACCGTGAAAAAGCATAAAAACCTCCTGCTGAGTCTGGGATAGGTCAGTCAGCGTGATTAGAGTTCAGAGCGCTGGGGTGGGCCGTTTCAACGGGCGGATGCCAGCAGCGCTAGGGAAGTGAAAGCGGTTCAGATCGAGGTGAGAACGGCTGAATCAGCCGCGATCGCTGGCTAATACTTGAGGGTCCAGTTCCGGGGGTGGGGCTTTGGAATAGCGTCGCTAGGCGCTGGGGCTGAGCCCGATGGGGTGCCGGGGGCAATGGCCTAGTGCGCCCGACACGGTGAACTGTGCGGCTGGGTCATGGATTTTGCTCTCCTTGGTGAAAGACCATCCGAACCATTGACTCAGACCTTAGCACCGGGATCACGGAGCGATCGCGATCCTGAAGGAAGACCGTGAATTGTAACAGTGCTTATCACCATTCTCAGAAAAGGCTCCCTAGAGAATCCTGAATTTCCTGGAGCCTCTTTTTATAGCCCACAGAGAATTCTCTGCCTGCAAAGGCTTAAGGCAGCCAGCGGCTTCCATGAAAATGGTGAGGTAGGGGAACCTCAATCTGAGAGAGAGGCTGTGTATCCTAAGTTACGTATCGTTGTGTTGAAAATGTTGGGTTGGAGTGAAGAGGCTGGGGCGGCAGGGATTGGATCCGTTAAAGCCAGCGCAACCTGAGTCTCTGGGCCCATGTCCTCTGCCGGGCCGTTCTAGCTAAAATGGGGCGTCGTAGAGGTACCCCATATGGGCTTTGACCAGGCTAATGCTGCCGCAGCGGGTGGAGCGATCGATCACCAGCTCGCACCGATGGTCTCTTTAGACATCGCATCTTTGCCCCCCAGCGACATTTTGATCCTGTCAAACGGGCCGGGGGAAATTTCGACCTGGGTGCGGCCGGTGGTACGGGCGCTGAGAGAACGGTTGCCCAGCTCCAACCAGGCCCGCATTTCCGTTGTGCTGTCGCCCTGCGCCAATGCCTCCGGTCGCGAGGCCGCCATGGCCCAGAGCCTGCCGGGGGTCGATCGCGTCCAGGGGCCAGAGCATTTCTTTCCTTTTTTGCTGGCGGGTAAAACCGCAGCGGGCTGGGACTGGCGCGATCGCGGCGTGGTGCTGTTCCTGGGCGGCGACCAGGTGTATCCGGTGGTGATTGGCAAACGGCTGGGCTACCGCACGGTGATCTACGCCGAGTGGGATGCCCGCTGGCACCGCTGGGTCGATCGCTTTGGCTGCATGACGCCCTCGATTGTGGCGGCGGCTCCGGCCCAGTTTCGCCACAAGTGCGAGGTGATTGGCGACCTAATGGCCGATGTGCAGGGCCATGGAGACGGGCAGGCGGTGCGGGATGCTCTGGGGCTTCAACCCGACCACGACCTAATTGGCCTCATGCCAGGATCCAAAAAGACTAAGCTCAGCGTGGGGCTGCCCTTTTGCCTGGGCACCGCCGAGGCCATTTATCGCCTGCGGCCCCAGACTCGGTTTGTGATTCCCGTGGCGCCTATGCTCTCGCTAGCGGCGCTGGCCCAGTTTGCCGATGCGGCCCAAAACCCAGACATTCGTTTGTTTGAGGGGGCGGCGACGGCGGAGTTGGTAGATGCCCCCTCGCCGCTGCCCCGGCTGCGTACCCCCAGCGGGCTAGAGGTACTGCTGTGGCAGGGCCACCCCGCCTACGATGTGATGGGCCAAATGGCGTTTTGCGTGACCACCGTGGGGGCCAACACGGCGGAGTTGGGCTCCCTGGGCGTGCCGATGATCGTGCTGCTGCCCACCCAAAAGCTGGAGGTAATGAAAGCCTGGGATGGCATTCCTGGCCTGCTGGCCAACCTGCCCCTGGTGGGCGATGGGTTTGCCAAGGGGATTAACGCCCTGGTGCTGCGGCAAATATATAAGGAAGGAAAACTGTTTGCCTGGCCCAACATCTGGGCGAAGCGCGAGGTGGTGCCCGAGTGCATTGGCCCGCTCAAGCCCCAGACCGTGGCGGCGCAGGTGGTGGGCTATCTCGAAGCCCCAGCGGCCCTGGCCGCCATGCGCCAGGGGCTGCGATCGGTGCGGGGTGAGGCTGGGGCCTCGGTCAAGCTGGCGGCGATGGTGGTAGAGGAGCTAGCTGGAGCGGGTGAAGGAGTGGGTGAGTAGGCGAGTGGGCGAGTAGGTACGTTGTCGAGTGCCCACCTACCCACCTACTCCCTAAACAACCACCGCGCCCTCAGGCTGACGCGTGACTTCGAGGTAAACGTGCTCTAGCTTGACGGGCGATCGCGCGATTGAGTCGAGGGGAATGCCGTCAAAGCGCAGAACTAGGTCTTTTAGGTCGAGCTGGTCGGGCACCCAAAAGGCCAGGTCGCCGCCGTAGGTGCGGTGGGGGTAGCCCAGCTGGCGGGCGCGGGCGATCGCCCCGGCTCGATCCTTGGTTTCTACGGTGACAATTTCGCGGGCGGGAATGCGCGATCGCAGCTCCTCTAGGGTGCCCTCGGCCAGCAGCTGCCCCTGGCGCAAAATGCCAATGCGCTGGCACAGCCGCTCCACCTCGTCGAGCAGGTGAGAGGTGAGCAGCACCGTCACCCCCATCGACTTGAATTGGCGGATCAGCTGCCACAGCTCCTGGCGGGCCTCAATATCCAGTCCGGTGGTGGGCTCGTCGAGAATGATCAGCTTGGGACGGTGCAGCATCGAGGCCGCCATGGTCAGCCGCCGCTGCATGCCGCCGCTGAGGCGCTCGACCGGGATGTGCTTTTGCTCCAGCAGGTTGACCGCCTCCAGGCACACATCGATTCGCCTGAGGCAGTCTTGGCGGGAAAGTCCGTAGAGGCGGCCAAAAAAGAACAGGTTGTCGCTACAGGTCAAGCTACCGTAAAGCAGATTGCTCTGGGGGGTGACGCCAACCCAGGCTTTGGTGGCCTCTCCGGCCGGGCGATCGCCGATGGTAACGGTGCCGCTGTCGGCCTTGAGCAAGCCGCAGATGATATTGATGGTGGTGGTTTTGCCCGCGCCGTTGGGGCCGAGCAGGCCGTAGATTTCTCCGGGTTGCAGGCTAAAGCTGAGATTTTGCAGTACCGACTTAGAGCCGTAGCGCTTACAAATATTTTCAAGCTTTAGCATGCAGAGGTGCAACTTTGGGGCCGGAGGTGGTTGCCTCCCCCTGCCGTTAGCTATGCTCAAGACGGGAGGCAGGGAAACGCCCCTGTATCTTATCAGTGAGGACCCTATGACAGGCGATCGCGAACTGGTCTTGGCGACAAACAAGGCTTTCTACCGCTCCTTCGAAAAGAAGGACATCGAGGCTATGGAGGCGGTTTGGTCGAAGGGCATGGGCTGCCTCTGCATTCACCCCGGCCGCGATGCCCTCAAGGGCTGGGCCGACATCCGCGACGCCTGGGAGCGCATCTTTAAAAACACCAGCTATCTCGAAATCGACACCGATATTCTCACCGTGGAGGTCAGCGGCGACTTGGCCTACGTGGTGCTGATCGAGAACGTGTTACAAATCAGCGGCGGTGAACCCGGAACCGATCGCTTTGCGAATCGTCGCCTGGAGGCCAGGTCTATGGCCACCAACGGGTTTGAGCGCATGGCGGGGCAGTGGTACATGACTCACCACCACGGCAGCCCGGTAGTTGACTGAGGGCGATCGCCTCCAGTGCCGCCCCAGAAAGCGTTGGTCTTCGGCGTTAGACCCAGGCATAAATCAACCCTACGATAGATGACCTCAGGTTAATTTTTGCCGCGACTTTAACGCTGGTTGACGTGCAGCCGATATTCTAGTCATATCGTTGGGGATTTTGGAGTGCGGTAATGAGTAGCTTTAGCTCGGATTTGACCGGTCGAGACTACGAGGTCAAAATCGGTGATTACTTTGGCCGAGGGTGGGAGATCTTTAAGACAAAGGCACCGCTCTTTGTTCTGTTCACAGTTTTTTTGGTTCTCCTCAATGTGGTGGTGTCGATGCTGCCTTTCCCTCTGGGTAGCCGAGGCGAAGACGGCATGTCAAATGGAATTTTAAGTTTTGCTCTGAGCGTGGTTACGCCGGTGCTGTCGGCGGGCTACTACTTTGTCGCGTTTCAGGTGGCCCGGGGTCGATCTGCTGTCTTTAACGACTTTTTTCGCGGGTTTAACAAGTTTTTACCCATCTTTTTGACGGCGCTGGTTGCCGGCATTCTGACCGCCATTGGGTTTGTGCTTTTGGTTATACCGGGTATTTATTTGGCGGTAGCTTACCTATTTGCTCAACCCCTAGTGATTGATAAAAACGCCGACTTTTGGCAGGCCATGGAAACTAGCCGTCAGCTCATTACCAAAAAGTGGTTTTCGTTTTTTGGTCTGCTGCTGGTAATTGCCTTGCTTAACTTTGCTGGGCTGCTGCTGTTGGGGGTTGGTCTGCTGGTGACCGTGCCGCTGTCGGTTTGCATTATCGCTGCGGCCTACGAAGATATTGTGGGCCTCAACTCAGTAGCTGAGGTTTAGCAGGGGCGCGATCGCTCTTAGGGGCCAGACGACAAGGGACCGACATTGGCGATCGCACCTCCCTTTTTTAATGTTTTCAGGGGTTTAATCTAGATCGGGTTGAACCCCTTCGTCGTTTTATCCTAGGCCCACCAGAGCGAAAATTGCCCTGACGGGACTGTGCCAAAATATAGCCTCAGCCTTAAGGCTTTTTTCCCACCGCTTATTGCTTGGGGCCAGGTGTGGCTAGCTGTAGCGGGGCTGTAGGGTTACCTCCTGAAAATTGTTGTTTGCATTGTTGTCCGTTCTCTATGTGGTTACCTAAACCCTGGCGACTGTCGTCTACGGCGTTCTGGATGGCGGTGTGGTTCTTGTTTGCCCTCGCTCTGCGGCTGGCGTTTCTGCTAAGCAAACCCCTCTGGATGGATGAGGTCGCCACGGTAATCTTCACTCTGGGCAATAGCAGTCACTCGGTTCCCCTCGACCAGGTGATGTCGCTAGACCAGCTGCTGACGCCCCTGCGGCCCCGCCCCGAGGCCACCGTGGGCTCGGCCATTCGCTACCTGATGCAGGAAGACAACCATCCCCCCGCCTACTTTGCCTTAGCCCACCTCTGGATGAACCTTTTTCCCGCAGTGCAAGGGGTGGCCTCGCCGTGGGCGGCGCGAGCCCTGCCAGCCCTGTTCGGAGCCCTCAGCGTACCGGCGGTTTATCTGGCCGGGTGGTTGGGGTTTCGCTCTGTGGTGGCGGGGCACATTGGCGCCGCCCTCATGGCGGTGTCTCCCTTTGGGGTAGCGATGGCCCAGGAGGCCCGCCACTACAGCCTGACAACCCTGATGGTTGCCCTGGGGCTGGCCTGCTTTGCCGTTGGGGCCTGGAGCCTGTACGGTGCCGAAACCAAAGCACCCATAACCGCGCCGATCTCACCGGCCTTTGGGCTGCTGTGGGTGGGGGTCAACGCCCTGACCTTTGCGACCCACTACTTTACAGCGCTGGCGCTGCTGGCTCAGGCCTTGGTGCTCTTGGCGCTGGCCTGGTACCAGGGGCGATCGCAGCCCCAGGTGCTCTGGCGGCGACCCTGGCGACGGCTGTACTGGGTGGTGCTGGGCACGTTGGCGACCTGCCTGGTGTGGCTGCCGGTGCTGCTCAACTTCTATGGCAGCGGCCAGTCCTCAAATTTGGCCATCGATCTCAGCCAGCCGATGCGGTGGCTCGATCCGATCGCGCAGATGCTTGCCGGGCTGATCTTTATGGTGATCACCCCGATTACCCATGCTCAGGGCGTAGTGGGCATTACGGCCGTTGTGCTGTCGGTGCTGCTGCTACTGCCCGTGCTGGTGTGGATGGTAGCGCGATTGGTGAAGGCCAGCCGCCAGCTAGTCAAGTCGGACGCCGACCGATTTGGCCTGTTTCTGATGGGAGGCTTTGTGCTGGCGGCGATCGCCCTATTTTTCGCGGTGAGCTACGGCTTGGCTATGGATATTACCCGCGGCCACCGATACAACGCTGTCTTTCATCCCGGCGTGATGGTGCTGTTGGGAGGGCTGCTGGCCGCTTACTGGCCAGAACCTCAGGGGCAGGCAAAATCCATTTCCATTCCCTTTATCGGGCGACAGATCTCAGGACGGCAAATTGTTCAGGTGATCTGGGCTGCTGGCCTGATGAGCGCCCTGTTTGTCGTCAGTAATTTAGCCTTCGCAAAATATTATGAGCCGGCCCAATTTGTGCGTACCATTCAGGCCGAATCAACCCATCCGGTGTTGGTAGGTTTTCCTACCCGAATCGAAGCAAAACCTACGGTGATTGGCCATGAGCTGCTCAGCGTGGGCTGGGAAATTCAGCGCCATTTTCACCCGGGTGCTCCGGAGAGCCACTGGGAGGTACCGCCCCAATTCTTCATCTGGACCTTGCCCAGCAACCCCACCGTACCGCCCGAAGAAAAGCTGGCTGAGATTCTTTCGACCATGCCTCGACCCTTTGATCTGTGGTTTCTGCACACCAACCTAGACCTGACTCCCTACGGCTGTACCCAGCTGAGCGAGGCCAATCGCGGCGGCCACTACCATAATCACTACGACTGTGGGCCGCTGTAACCTGACTAAAAAAAGCCTGAGATAGAAAGCCTGAGACGTTTCTTAGAAGCTTGGAGAGGAGGCCGTGCCCACTATTTTGCTCTAGGACTTTTGTCCCTGCTTGCAGAAAAAAAGTTCCCCAAACTTAAAATATCCATCCTTAGACGTATGTTACGAATGTGTTTGGGCTGACGCATTTGTTAACGTTTATCCTTAAATGGGAAAAGGCATCTGAACCACAGTTCCGCTAGCGTGAAAATTTGGAGATTGGATTAAACCAGCATGGGAGATCTCTGGAAAGCTCGGCTGCCAAAGCTGAGGCCGGTGAGAATTAAATCGGTCAAGCCAAAGCCGCTTAACTTCAAGATGCTGCGATGGTCTAAGACCAATGGCTCTCCAGGCTTGTCGCCTGCGGAGGCAAGTAATCCGCCAGCCCGAATCAAAGTTGTTAGCGGCCTGGCCTTTGCCAGCCTGCTGCTGGTGCAGGTGTCGGCAGCGCCCCTGGGGCGAGGCCAGGCTAAAACCAGCACCCTCAGCCCAGCCCTGTGGCAAACCACGGGCATGGTGCGCCAGTCTATCGTTGACCTGTATCGGGCACGGCGTCTGCTGGTGCAGGCTGCGGTGCCCCCCGACGCTGCCCCAACTGCCGTGGCTACCGCCGCACCGGCAGCGGCCACTCCTACCGCCGCCCCGGTAGTCGCAACTAGCCCCAGCGCCTCCCCAGCTGCCTCTACGGGTGCCACCCGCCCTGTGCCAAAGCCCGCTGCCCCTCCGGCCCCCAGCGCTGCCGCTAGCTTTGACCCTGGCAAAACCATCGACACCAACTTGGAAATGCGGGTTGCGATCGCCAAAAATGCCTCCAGCCTTGAGGTTTCCACCTCGGTAGACGGCTACCTGATGGATTTGGGCGGCCAAAATTACTGCAATCTGCCCGCCCAGAGCAGCGTGGTCCTCAGGCCCCAGGGGTCTGGTATGGCCGTCGGTAGCTGCACCCTTTCAAATACCGCCTGGCTAGAGCCGGGTGAGGGCGGCTACGTCTACGTGGGCGACAGCTGGTACAAAGGCCGGGTGCTGATGATTACCGACGGCTCTGGCCTGATGGCCGTCAACTTTGTGCTTATGCACGACTACCTCAGCAGCGTGGTCGGCAGCGAAATGTACGTCAACTGGCCCCTCGAAGCGCTCAAGGCCCAGGCCGTCGCCGCGCGCTCCTATGCCCTGGTGCACCACGTGCGCCACGCCAAGCGCGCCTACGACCTCGACAATACCCAGCGCTACCAGGCCTACCTGGGCATTGCCAAAGAGACCAACACCACCCAGGCGGCGGTAACAGCCACCACGGGCGAGTTTATTAGCTACAACGGCGGCATTGTAGAGTCGCTCTACGCGGCCTCCGATGCGATTGTGCAAGCGGCCCACGGTGGTAACGGCATGAGCCAAACCGGCGCGATGGAACTGGCCACCAAGGGCTACAACTACACCCAAATTTTAGGCAACTACTACCCCGGCACCAGCCTCTCTCGCCTAGTGGTCGAGTAGGGGCAGAGCCGACAACGTACTACAACCTGTCACACATTTGGCCCTGCCTCCACTAACTAACGAGGGGAGAAAAGGAGGCAGTTGGCCATGTCGATCGCTAAGACACCCGTAAGGACCGTTTTAGAAGGCAAGTTTTACCCCGGCATTGGGGTGATTCATTCGGTGGTGCAGCCCGGATTGGAGTGGGTCGTGCGCGTGAATGGCGTGTACTGGACGGCCCGGGCCGCTCTGGTCGGCTCTAGCTTTCAGGCGGGCGATACCATTCGCCCAATCGATCGCCAGGGCAACACCCTGCTTATTGAACCGGCGTAGCCCTGGCCCTGGGTAGGTCATCCTGGGGCTTTGGTTCCAGAGCAATTTGGCTAGGGCGATCGCCCCCTGCCCCAAAGCCCAGGGCAGGTGCTTCGTTGAATACGGCTGCCGTCAACTGTTGCTGAACAATCTCGGTGAGTGCTGTCGCTAGGGGTTCGTAGTTGGCGATCGCCCCCAAGGGCTCCATGGGCAGCAACAGGCACACGGCCACCCAGGGGGTGAGGGCACGCTGGGTCAGCTGAGACCACTGGTTAGCCCAAAACCAATGGCCGGGCGAGGGGTGCCCCCCGCCGGGCAGGGCGTACCACTGCACCACCGCAAAGCTTTGGCGATCGCCCCAGGCCCGAAAAAACCTCGCGTTGACCGGCCCCGCACTGCCGGAAGAGGCCACCTTTAGCCCCCGACGCGACTCAATGCGCCAGTTTTGCGCCCCGGCCAGGTCTATCCACTCTAGCTGCGGCTGGTTGCTGTGCCAGGGCTGGGGGTGCAGCAACAGTGCAAACTGCTGCACCGGAGCCGCCGCGCCGGGGGAAGCGGCCCGATATTCCCCCACGGTCCAGGTTTGACGGTTAATGGTAACGGGTTCAACGGTGGCGAGCTGCCAGCCGGGTAGCGCCAGTCCTTCAGTCTGTAGCGCCCGCAGCTGGTCGAGCTGGGCCACTTGGGGAGTGTTAACCCAGGGCCACTGGCCGCTCAGGTAGGCGGGCAAAATGGCCACCCCCGCTAGGGCGGCTAAAACCACCACCAGCAACCGGCTGACCCAGCGCTGGGGCAAAAGACTAGGAGACTTGGGCTGGGAGGTCATAGGGGCGATCGCAGCGACAAAAACAATGGGCCTATACCGACGATGACGGCGACTGCACCGTCAGATTGAGGCTGGCAGGCACCCGATTTTGAATCAGTCGCAGCAGCAGAATGATAGTCAGCAGCATCAGGGCCGAGTAGAGGTCGCCGCCCCAGCTTTCGTGTAGCCAGTCAAAGGCCTCGGCCCGCCCCATGCCGTGAAAATAGCTCAGCAGGGCGTTGCGCAGAATGTTGCCCACCACACTGACGCCCACCGTGCCACTAAAGAACAAAACGGTTCGTAACCGCGAGATGTAGGTTCCGGTCCAGTATGCCAGCATGAGGGCAACGTAGAGACTGGTAAAGAGCATCTTGAGGCCGGCGCAGTGGGGGGCAACCTCGACCGTCTGACCATTCACAAACAGGTAGATGCTCTCGACCGTGACCGGCAGGCCCAGCTGCACCAGCAAAAACCCCGCCACCGAAGCAATAAACTGCTGCAGCGGCAGAATGTATGGCTCGATCAGGTAGGGCAGCT
>DASQNN010000338.1:0-3206 GCA_035644955.1 Nodosilinea sp.
ACCACCCGCGCCTGAAACGACTGGGCAACCAGCAAAACTCCGCTGATCAACGCGATCCAACCCATGATAGACGTGAAGAAAGCGGCGGCGATCGCTGGCATTAAAATAGCCAAAATCCCCAGCCCAATCACACCGATGCTAAAAGTAATTACCCAGCTTGTCGCCGCCTTGATCTCAGCCTGCGGCTGAGGTTCTATAGTCATGACAGCACCTCGATAGATAGGGTCTGCTGATGAATAAAGGGTGAACGTTAACTATTCTGAACAGTTGTTTTGAGCAATATTGCCCCGCCACGGCTGATTGATGCCAGTTCAGCCCCCTTATACCCTACTTGTACAGCGCAAAGCTATCCCCAGAAAGGGATAGCTGCTATACCCCACCAAATGTGCCTATGACCTACCCTCGCAATCTAGTGACCGCTGACTGGCTGAGCCAGCACCTAGACGACCCCAATGTGGTGGTGGTCGACTGCCGCTTTGCCCTAGCCGATCCCTACCAAGGCCAGCAGCAGTACGCCGCTGGCCACATTCCCGAAGCCTGGTACTTAGATCTCAACCGTGACCTTTCGAGCCCGGTACAACCCCACGGCGGTCGCCATCCCCTGCCCGACCTGAAGGCCTTTAGCCACATTTTCACAGCCATGGGGGTCAAGTCTGGTGGGCCAGAGCCGACCCTGGTGGTGGCCTACGATGACTCGCGCTTTGCCTTTGCCTCGCGCCTCTGGTGGCTGCTGCGCTACTTGGGCCACGATAATGTCGCGGTTTTAGACGGCGGTTGGACAGGCTGGGTGCAGCGCGATCGGCCCACTAGCACTGCGCCTCCGACGCCCCGACCCGGTAACTTTAGTCCTGCGCCCCGGCACGATTGGGTAGTGGACATCGACACCGTGCGCCGCCGCCAAGACGAGGCTGGAGTGCTGCTGATCGACGCGCGATCGCCTGAACGCTACCGGGGTGAGGTCGAACCCATCGACCCCGTTGCGGGCAGCATTCCCGGCGCAGTGAACTACTTCTGGCAGGATGTTTCTACCGACAGCGGCCAGATGAAACCCCCAGAGGAGTTGGCCCACCACTGGGCTAGTCTAGACGAGGCCGACGAGGTCATCGTCTACTGCGGCTCGGGCGTTACGGCCTGCGTTAATTTGCTGGCCCAAACTCTGGCCGGGCGATCGATGGCCAAGCTCTACCTAGGCGGCTGGAGCGACTGGTGCTCGTATCTTTAGAAATGGCCCGCAAGAATAGCCTGAAACCTAAACCTAGTCCTGCTGAAGCGGCAGCACAGGCGTTGTATCCTTCTGGCCAGAAGATACATCCGCAGGAGCAATGCCCTGCGCTTCTAGCTCGGCCACGGTGGGCACGTTGCCATGGGTGAGGTGGGCCGATTCTGGAGCTGGTTCTGCCTCAATGCGCTTCGAGAAGCCCCAGGCAAAGACCAGGCCAATCACCAGCACCATGGCCCACTCGGGGGGCACCAGGGTGGGGTCAATTACCCGCACCAGCAGGCGAACACCCACAAAAGCCACAGTAACAAAGCCCGCGTCTGCTAAATGCTCAAACTCGTCGAGCCAGCGAATAAACAGCCCCGCCATAAACCGCAGGGTAACAATGCCAATGGTGCCACCCAGCAGAATTACGACCACATCCTTGGAAAGGGCTAGGGCGGTGGTGACGCTGTCGAGGGAAAAGGCCAAGTCGGTGAAGGCAATCACCGGAATTGCTTGCAAAACGGTGGCAAAGCGAGGCCCGTGGTGCTGGGCTTCTTCGTCGGTTTTGGCAGTGAAGTGCTTAAACACCAGCCACAGCAGGTAGACGGCCCCCATCACCTCAAACTGCCAAAATTGCAGCACCCAGCCCGCCGTCAAAATCAGCCCTACCCGTAAAACAAAGGCAATCAGCAGCCCAAAGTTCAAGGCGCGGCGCTGCATGGCTTCGCTCTCTAAGCCCTGGGCGATCGCCGCTAGAGCGATCGCATTGTCGGCTGACAGCACCGCCTCCAGGGCAATCAGCACCGGCAGCAGCAGCAGGGTATCAACCCCAAAGTTGTTAGAGATATCCAGCAGTCGATCTAGCATTGGCTCAGGTCAGCCACCTACGGCAGCAATAATAGAGGTTTAGGGTAAAGGCATAAAGCCTGACTGGCCTACAGGCGCAGATTCTGTCGCAGGCGCTGGGGGAAGGCTATTGAGGCCAGTTTCCCGCTTGCGCTGAACCCGCCAGACCAGCGGCGTAGTGGCTTTAGTTTAACGTGCCCCACTTCCTTAGAATAGTACGGTTACCATCCACCCGCAGGGGAGACATCCAGAGTGCTAAGTTCGCTGCTGACCCAATTTCGACAACGGTATCCCCAGGGCAGCCTGACTTCGGCTCTGTTGACCATCCACGACGGGCTGTACGTAGTGCAGGTTTGTGCAGGGGCCGACGGCACGACTCTGGCCAGCGGCCTGGGGGCCAACACCACCCTGGAAATGGCCGAAGACATGGCCACCACCCGCGCCCTAGAGCGCCTGGGGCTTCCCGCCGCCGAGCCCGCTAGCCCGATTCTGCCCAGTAGCGCCCCGCCTGGCGCCCCGTCTGTCGCCCCATCCATCAACATAGATGACTTTGCCAGCGATAGTCCCAGCCCCGAAGGTCTGACCTCCCCGCCGAGCAAAGCCCTGCCTAGCCTCAAAGGCAGCGGGCCTGCCATCCCCAGGCACGCCAGCCCTGCGCCAGTCAGCCCGCCACTGGCGCTAGTGCAGCCAGAGCCAGAGCCTGCGATCGCAGACTCCATTCTCGATTTGTCTCCCGCTCTGGCGACTCCACCCCCCAAGGCTGCCCCTCAGCCCCAAGAGCCGTTGCCAGAGACCTTCGACTTCGATGAGCCGGCCGACGAGTTGGTTGGCCTGGGCACTGGCCCAGTCGCCTCCGTTGACCTGTCAGACATCATTGCCCAGACCGATGTAGAGCTACAGCGGCTGGGCTGGGGCGTCAACCAGGGTCGCGAGTTTTTAGAGAAAACCTACGGCAAGCGATCGCGCCACGACCTCACCGACGACGAGCTGCTGGAGTTCTTGCTGTTCTTAGAAACCCAATCGCCCCCTGGCAGCCTGTAGCCACCCATACCCCCCTAATAAAAAACCCCCAGAGCGGGGGCAAGGGGCCAAAGCCTTGGCCGTTAGAAACGGTTTACATAACCGCCAGCGGCCGGGCACCCACCGAGGTGCGATC
>DASQNN010000339.1:0-3239 GCA_035644955.1 Nodosilinea sp.
ACCACCGCACCACCGTGCCCCACATTTTTGCCGTCGGCGATGTCACCAGTCGGGTCGAGCTAACCCCCGTCGCCATTCGGGAGGGGCGTTTGTTTGCCGACGCCGAGTTTGGCCACACTCCTAGCAAAATGAGCTACGACCTCATTCCCAGCGCCGTCTTTACCAGCCCCGAAATGGGCAGCGTGGGGCTGACCGAAGCCGACGCGATCGAGCAGTTTGGGGCCGAGGCGATTCAGACCTACTGCTCTCGCTTTGTGCCCATGTACTACACCCTGACCAGCCTGGAGTCAAAAGCCCTGGTCAAGCTGGTGGTGCAGAAATCTACCGACCGAGTGCTAGGGGCGCATATGGTCGGCGATCACGCCGCCGAGATTATCCAAACCGTTGCGATCGCCCTGACCAGGGGCGCGACCAAAGCCGACTTTGACGCCACCCTTGCTATCCACCCCACCTCAGCCGAGGAGTTTGTAGCGACGCAGTGAGTAGGAGAGCGCGCCAACGGCAAACGCTGCCCATCCCCCCGCTCTTTCCCATCCCCTCATCTTTTCCACCCTGCCCTACCCCACTAATCAGTCTCCTCCGCCGCCACCTGCGCCTGGCGCTGCACCACCGCCTGGCGAAACCCCAGCACCACAAAAATATTCGACAGCGTCAAAAACGACTCCGCCCCGCCGTGGAGCCAGTCGACATTGGCCAATTCTTCGCCCAGCCCCACTTTGGCGTAAATCCCGGCCGGTATAGTCACCGCCACAAACACCAGCAGCGCGTAGAACCCGATCAGCGCCAGCCGAGGCGTTTCTTTAGTGCGGGTCATAAACCACAGAAACCCCAGGTAGGGGAAGAGGGATACGGCGAAGAGGGTGTTTTTGTCGAGCATGATGGGGGAGGTGGGGGAGGTGAGGGAGTGGATGGGTAGAGGGTGGATGGGTAGAGGAATGTAGGGAGGATGAGAAGGCGATTTCCTGCCTAAAATCCAACATCCAAAACTCACTTGGGGCTAGCTGGTGAAGTACTGCTTTGTCGCCAAATCCACCAGGCGGCTAGGCAGAGGGTGCCGTTGCCAATGACAGTCATGGCCGCCTGTAGAGTCACCAGCCAGGCCAGGCCCGGAGCGTTGTCGAACAGGTGCCAGGTGCAGGCGGCCATGGCGCTCACCAGGGCCGGAAACATGCCGATCGCCAGCCACCGCCACACGGGTCGCTGGGAAACCGCCGCAAACTGCCAGATAAACCACATCGCCGCCATCCACTCCAGCACGCTTGAGATATGAATCATCCAGGTGGGTAGGGAGAGGGCGTGCATGGGGTTCAGGGCGTAACAACAGCCTCTATTGTAGAGAGGTCGGCGGATGGCGTATAGCGATTTAGCCAGCGGTTTAACTGGGGACAGGTGGGAATGCGAGCGGTTTTGTGTGGCTACTACGGGATGGGCAACGGCGGCGATGAAGCGCTGCTGGCCACTTTACTGCAAATGTTGCCCCCGGCGGTGACCCCGGTGGTACTGTCGGGCAACCCCGCCGAAACATCCCAGCACTACGGGGTTGAGGCGGTGCCCCGCAAAGCCCTGGGGCCAGTGGTGCGGGCGCTGAGGGGGGCCGATGCCCTGATCTGGGGCGGCGGCAGTCTGCTGCAAGACGCCACCAGTTTACAAAATCCGATCTACTACAGCGGACTGATGGCGCTGGCCCAGTGGCTGGGGCTAAAAACGATCGCCTGGGCCCAGGGCATTGGTCCCCTAAGCCATCCCCTCAGTCAGGGCTTGGGGCGCTACGCCCTGGGCCACTGTGACGCCGTTAGCGTGCGCGACAACGGGTCGGCGGCCTGGCTGGCCCGCTGGCAGGTGCCCGGCATGCAGGCCCCAGACCCGGTGTGGGCCCTAGAGGCAGCCCCAGTAGAGGGCCTGTGGGAGCTGCCGGCACCGCGGGTAGCAGTGGCCCTGCGCCCCCACCCCTGGCTGACCGAAAGCCGCCTCGACCAGTTCACCCAGGCCCTGGCCTCGTTTCAACAGGCGACTCAAACCTGCCTGCTGCTGGTGCCGTTTCAGCCCACCAAAGACTTGCCCATTGCCGAGTACATACAGCCCCGGCTGCCAGGCCCTAGCCGCATCTACACCCTCAGCGACCCGCACCAGCTCAAGGGGCTGTTTCGCGGGGTGGAGATGACCCTGGGCATGCGGCTGCACGCCTTGGTTATGGCCGCTGCGGAGGGCTGCCGCTGCTTTGGGCTGAGCTACGACCCCAAGGTCAGCCACCTGATGGCCGACCTCGATCTGCCGGGCTTTGACCTCAACCCCCAGGCGGTGGGGCACCGCTGGCCCGACAATCCGGAGCAGATGACTCAAACCTGGCTAGAGGTCTACGCCAACGGCGACCCGCTGGCGCCCGAGCAAATTGCGTCGCGGGTTGATCGTGCCCTCATGCACCGAGATCTGCTGCGCGATGTGCTGACCCCGCTGGCCAGTTAGCCCAGGGCCTGCTCGACGGCCGCTTTGAGAGCGGCATCGTCGGGGGCGGTTTTGGGCTCAAAGCGGGCGACGACTTCACCGTCGCGCCCAACCAGAAACTTGCCAAAGTTCCAGCCGATGTCGGGACCATCGCCTACCAGAAATTGGTAGAGCGGGCTGCGGTCGGGGCCGTTGACGTCTTGCTTTTCGAGCAGGGTAAAGTCGACCTCGTACTTGGTTTTGGTAAAGTCTTTGATTTCGTCAGGGCTGCCGGGTTCTTGCTGACCAAACTGATTGCAGGGCACGCCCACAATCACCAATCCGCGATCGCCGTAAGCTTTGTCAAGCTCGACCAGGCCGCTGTACTGGGGAGTGAGGCCGCACTTGCTGGCTACGTTCACAAATAAAACAACTTTGCCGGACAGCGCCTCGGGGGCTAGAGGAGCGCCGTCGAGGGTAGCCAGGTTTGTAGGAAGAGACATAGGGGGTAACAGTCTGAACAACGCTGTCTATTATCGGTCATCCCCTGGGGATCTCCCTGTACAGCTTTGCCATTTCGCTGACGCCATTGCTGCTGGCCCACGGCCAAAGCTGGAACCGCGACCTGACCTACAGACATCAAACAGGCTGTTTGTAAAAACGGCTTAGCCTGGGCAGCAACGGCGGTACAGCTGGCATCAAATGGGGTCGCCTTTGCCCTGGGTGCCCCCCTGCTCGGCCTGCCACACGGCCTCTAGGGTAAAGGGCAGCGCCGCCGCTTCTACGGAGATAGAGCCAATGCCCCAGGCCACTAGATC
>DASQNN010000340.1:0-2578 GCA_035644955.1 Nodosilinea sp.
GGCACTGTAGTAGGGGCGTCACTATTCTAGTGTGCCAAGAGATTGGCAAAACGGAGTACTGGGCCACCGCGAATTAAATAGAACTCCAGGCAGGAAATGCTGCCTTTTTGAGGCTCTATTTTTTATCCATTTAAACCAGAGCTGGGGGGTGTGCGGGTGGTTTTCAACACCCTGCCTAGATGCGCGATGAAAGCCTGTTTCACTCTGCGAAGAAGCATTGGCCCCCAGCCTGTACGTCCTAGCTAATCGTTTGCTGGCAGCGATCGCCCTACTAATCCCCAGCGGGGCTGCCGCTGCCTTTTGCCCTAGGGGTTCTTGAGGGATACTTGGGCTGGGCTGGGGCTTGAAGGTTTGGCGACGAGCGGTCTCTGTCATCGACTGCTGAGCGATCGCGCAGCCCAGCCTTTCGCTCCGACGAAAACCTTACAAAACTTTCACTAAATAGCCACGCCGTATCCGAGTTTTTGTCAGGATTTTGGCTCAGAATAGCTGAAAACCTGGCTATTACGGCAAATCTAGTCTGGTTGTTTATACCTGGCCCGTTACCTGAGAGGAGTGATGATGAAACTGACTGTAGCCCTATTTTCTGCGGTGGCTGTGGGTACAATCGCAGCCCCAGCGGCCCTAGCCCAGCAGGTCCCCGACTACTACGTTGGCGCCGGCCTGAGAGTTGGGTTTAACGACAACACCTCGTTTGTCATTGACTCTAAAGCCAAACTTACCGACCTGGGGAATGCTACCACCCTCTCGGTGCGCCCATCGGTTGTCTTCGACAGCAGCACCGAACTGCGGCTGCCCCTATCCGTAGACTTTGCAATTGACCAAGGCCTCTATCCCTACGCTGGAGCTGGGGTCGCCTACAACATTGATGGCCGCTCCGCCATTGACCCCATGATTACCGCTGGGCTCGACTGGGGCCTAGCCCGCAACCTGGTGCTCGACCTCAACGGCAGCGTGCTGTTTAAACCTGGCAACACCGACACCGAGTTTACCGCCACCATTAATTACGCCTTTTAAGGAAGCGTTGGAACGGGTGCAGGGTTTAAGGTTTAAGGCCACTCCTTGCACCATAAACCCTGTGCCCCTCCTAACTCACCGCCATTTCGGGCGCTGCCGTCTGCCGATGACCTTCTGAGCTGCCCAGCTGAATGAGCTCGACTTTATAGCCATCGGGGTCTTGCACAAAGGCAATTACCGTCGAGCCGTGCTTCATGGGGCCGGGCTCGCGCACTACCTGGCCGCCCATGGCCTTGATCTGTTCGCAGGTGCTGTAGATGTCGTCTACGCCCAGAGCAATGTGGCCGTAGGCGGTGCCCAAATCGTACGACTCTGTGCCCCAGTTGTAGGTCAGCTCTAGCACCGTGTGGTCAGACTCCTCGCCGTAGCCCACAAAAGCTAGGGTAAACTCGCCGCCGGGATAGTCTTTTTTGCGCAGCAGCTGCATACCCAGCAGGTCGCAGTAAAACTTGAGAGAACGATCCAAGTCGCCGACCCGCAGCATGGTGTGTAGTAGTCGCATGGTGTGTTCGCTTTCGTAATGGACTTTTACATTATGACCACAGCGCTGCTGGCGGAACAGCGATTAGTCCTCTGCGGCAGGTCTAGTCCGCAGGTTGCCCAGGGTTTGCGATAGCTCTAGCGGAAACAAAATTACCGTATTGGACGGGCTAGCCCCCAGGCCATCGATGCTCTGTAGGGTGCGTAGTTCGAGGGCAATGGGGTTAGCCGCCATAATCTGGGCGGCGGCGGCCAGGCTCTGGGCGGCGAGGCGATCGCCATCTGCCTTGGTAATCGTTGCCCGCTTCTCCCGCTCCGCCGAGGCCTGGCGCGACATCATCCGCTTCAGGTCTTCGGGCAGCTCAATATCCTGTAGGCGAATAGAGTCGATGTGCATGCCCCACTCCTGCACCTGGGCCTCGACAATCGCCCCAATCTGGGTCTGAATCTGCTCTCGCTCCGACAGCAGGTCATCCAGCGAGAGTCCGCCCACCACATCCCGCAGCGCCGCCTGGGCGTACTGCGATACCGCAAAGCGAAAGTCCTGGATGGAGGTCACCGCCTTCTGGGCATCGCTGACCTGAAAAAACAGAGCGCTGTCGATTTCGGCAGGCACGTTGTCGCGGGTAATCACCTTCTGGCGCGGAATGTTAATCACCAGGGTGCGGGTATCGATAAACTGCACCGATTCCAGCACCGGTACCACGTACAGCAGCCCCGGCCCCCGCACATCTTGAATTTTACCCAGCTGCAAAATCACCCCCCGCTCCCACTCGGCAGCCACCCGCACCCCGCTCACCACCACGTTCCACAACACCGCAACAATGGCCCCAGCGGTGAACCCGACCGTGCGCTGGCGGGGAGGTAGCGTGAAAAATAGCAGAGCAAACAAGACCGCCACAGGCACTAGAAATAGCACCTGACGCACCCCTCGCCCCAGAGAAACGTGACCTTCGTTCGGTTTGGCATAGACGCGGGTAGGGCCGTCAATGGAGGAGTCGCTCATGGCATTGCTTGTTAGGGGACGATGACCAGACTAGCAAAGGAAAAGGAGTGTGGCAGTTGCATCACACTGTTGCAT
>DASQNN010000341.1:0-7459 GCA_035644955.1 Nodosilinea sp.
CATTGGGCAACGGTGGCCTCGCTATGGTCATCTAATACGTTGTTGGGGGGCAGCTTTGCCAATAGGGTAAGTGCATACTCACGGGTTGTTTTAGCTTTCTCAGGTTGCCTGGCGCGGTCGTAAATGCTAGCTAGATCGATATGGGCTTTAACGAAGTCGGGGTCTAAATAAATAATCTTACGCAGATGCTCTTTAGCGGTTTCTAGATCATTTTCATCTTCGGCAATTTGGGCCAGCAGATATTGCATGTCGAGGCTGAGGGGATGGTCCTGGATCACCCGCTGGCAGAGTTGCTTGGCCTGGCTGTAGCAGCCGGTGTTGGCGTAGGCACGGGCGGCAATCTGGCGGGCAGCGGTGCAGTGCGGATGGGTGAGGTAGAGCTGTTTAGCGGCTCGAATGGCGCTGGTGTAATCGTTTCGTTGGAGAAACGCGGTCGCCTCTTCTAGGGCTGCTGTCAAGCTGTCATCAAGACTGGGGGGTGTGGCTTTAGGGGCAAGACGAGATGGTTTTGGGCTGGCCAAACTCTGCCGTTGAGCAGCTGTGATCGTCGCAGCGGGCAGAGGTAGGGCGGCCTGGGGCGGTTTTTGATAAACCACTGTCTCGGGGAAGCTAATCACCTGAAACGAGCTGGTGTTTTGGCCGTAGAGTTCGGTATGGCCGGTGAGCAAGTACCCCTGGGGACTTAGAGCGCCGTGAAACTTTTGAACAATTTGACCAATTGCCTGGTGATCGAGATAAATGAACACGTTACGGCACAAAATCAGGTCTAGACCGCCTTGCCCCGGCCCCAGACTAGGGCAAGGATCCTGGAGCAGATTGCCGACCTGAAAGACCACATGCTGCTGGAGGCGATCGCAGATTTTATAGGCCTGGCGATTGGCCTGAAAATACATTTGCCGTAGAGCTGTGGGTGTTTGCCGAAAGGACCAACTGCTGTAAACCCCCTGGCGAGCGCTGTGAACGGCGGCGCTGCTGATGTCGGTGCCAATCAGCTGCGCATCCCACTGGTGCCACGGAAAGTTAAGCTGGTCGAGGGCGATCGCGATCGAGTATAGCTCTTCTCCAGTGGAGCAGCCGGCGCTCCAAATGCGCAGGCTGGGTTTGGCGCCCACGGCGGCGGCGGCCTGCTTGCGCTGCATAATTTCGGGCAGGAGGCGATCGCTCAGTAGCCCGAGCTGGTTACTGTCTCGAAAGAAATAGCTCTCATTGACAGTCAAGATAGAGTACAGCTCTTGCCATTCAGACCGCGGCTGGGGCAGGTTAGGTCGAGCCCTAAAACTATCTAGGGCACAGGAATTGGGGTCTAAGGCCTTGAGGTAGTCGTGGTAGTCGGCCAGGGTCGTCAGCCCCAATGCTTTGGCCCGCAGCCAAACTTTGTCTGACAGGAGCTGAAAATCTTGGGGGCGGATACACAGGCCAGAGTGAGCGGCGATGAGATCGCTAATGCGCTTTAGGATCAGATCGTCCATGGTTAGTTGAGGGCGCTGGAGTCAATGGTGATGGCATCTCTGTCATGGCCCGGATGGGTCAAAATCAGCTGACCCAGGTTGACGCGCCACAGGTTGGTTTTTTTGAAGTTAGCCCCCGCCAACTGGGCATAGTCGAGGCAAGCCTCAGAGAGATTGGCCCGAAACAGGTTGGCATTTTCTAACGAGGCGTTGCTCAGGTCGGCTAGCCGCAGCACCGCTTCGCGCAGATCAGCTTCGGTTAGGTCGGCACCGCTGAGCACTGCTCTAAACAGGTTAGTGCCCACGCAGCTGGCCCGCCTGAGGTTGGCTTTGGCCATATTGGCTCCCATCATGCTGGCGCAGTTCAAATTGGCTTGGCACAGGTTGGCGTTGCACAGGTTGGAGTAATAAAAGGTGGTTCTGACCAGGCTGGCCGACTGCAGAATGGCCTCTCGCATATCGACTTCGTAAAAGTTAGACTCGCCCAGGTCGGCATCTTTAAGCAGAGTCTCTTGCATATCTGCTTTATAAAAGTGTGAATGGCGCAGATTGGCGTTACTCAAGTCGGCAGTATAGAGGTTGGTTTTATAAAAGTCGACCATGCTGAGGTTTGCCCCCCTCAAATCAGCCATGCATAGGTCACAGCGGTAGAGGGTTGACGACTCAAAGTTGGCCCGAGTAAACACACTCTCTCTCAGGTTTGCTTCGTAAAAGTTGGCATGGCGGAAGTCGATGCCAGGCAGATGCAACTTGCCTAAATCTGCTCCCTGAAAGTCTGGCCTAATACCGGGATTGTGAAGCCGCCAAGCATTCCAGCTCTCCACTCCTTTGTTGAGAATGTCTAGATGTTCCGCATTTGCCATGGATAGGTGCTCCCTAAGTTACGCATGGAGGCCGCAGACTAAAGAACCCTGCGCCAGGTAACGATGCTGAAAGAGGCGTTCACTAAGGGGGTGAGATATCGGTGGCTAAACCCAGTACAGCCAAAGGGCAGCTAGGTAAATTTTTGCCAAACCAAAAATGCCTCAGCCCAAGGGCTAAACAGCAGATCTTTGACGAGCTCTGTAGCGGGCCGATGACGGCGCCAGAGCAGCCTACCCCAGTCCCAACTTTCCCCAGGGAGAGTGCTTTTTAACGCTTGTTTATCTAGTTCCGTGTTTCCCCTCAGCCGTTGTAAAGCGTTGTAAAGAAAATCAAACGACAGCTGAGCTAATCAACTTGAAACGACTGAAAACTTTGGGGGCTTTTAAAGGTGAACAGGCGTAAAAATACGGTTGAGTATATAGGGTGCGATCGCGCTCAGCGGCAGCACCTGCTGGGCAGCTCCTAGGGCGATCGCCTCCTTGGGCATGCCAAATACCACGCAGCTCGCCTCGTCTTGGGCAATGGTGAGCCCCCCCGCCTGGGACAGGGTCTGTAGTCCGTTGGCTCCGTCGCGGCCCATGCCAGTGAGCAGCACACCCACGGCCGACTGGCGGTAGTAGGCGGCCACAGACTGAAACATCACCGTAACCGAAGGACAGTGTCCGTCCACTGGGTCGCCTTGGGACAGCTGAATACGCCCACCCGCGTCGATTTTTAAGTGATGGCGCTCAGGGGGAAAGTAGGCCACGCCGGGCTGGGGCACAGTGCCCGGCGTGGCGATCGCCACCCGCAGGGCACTGTTGTCGTCTAGCCAATTCACCAGACCCTGCAAAAACCCGTCGCTGATGTGCTGTACACACAAAATCGGCACCGGAAAGGTTTTGGGCAACTGCTGTAAAATTGCCAGCAGCGCCTGGGGGCCACCGGTAGAGGCCCCAATTGCCAATAGCCGAGGAGCGCGAACGTGGAGGGGTTTAGCCGCCGCCTTGGGGATGGAGGTGGCCACCGCCGGAGCCGAGCTGGGCCGTCGATGGGTAAACACCGCTACCCCCGCCAGCACCCGAACTTTAGCCAGCAATTCGGCCTTGGCCTGCTCATACTCCGAGGCCAGACCGGCGCGGGGTTTCGGAAAAATATCCAGCGCTCCGGCTTCTAGAATGCGAAACACGGTTTGGGTGTCTTCTGGCTGCACCGAGGCGCTAACCACCAAAATTGGGCAGGGAAAACGAGCCATCACCTCCTGGGTCAGCTCTAGCCCATCCATTTTGGGCATGTGCAGATCGGTGCAGATCAGGGTGGGTTTCACCAAGGGAATCAGCTCGAGGGCCTCCCGGCCGTTGCGAGCCATCCCGACCACCTCTATGTCGGGCACTCCTTGAAAAATACGCTGCAAAACCGTCAGGGCAACGGGCGAATCTTCCACCAGCAGTAATCGAATCGGGCCTGAGGGCATTGAGGTCTCGCTTGAATGAAACTTTGAATAAAATCGTTGTAAGGGGTTGTGAACTCGTTTGGCAGCAGTGCTGAGAAGCGCGGTGTAGCCTATCCCCAGCGCTGCACGATGGCCCGGACTTCTGGCTGTTTCCCAAAGTGTGCCCACCCTAAGCGAGGCGAGTGGTGCCTCAGCGTTTCTCCAAGGAAACGAAAGTTCGCAGGCAGTGCAACGAGATGTACCCCTATGCCGCCAGCGGGGCGACACCCTACCGAGTCTGCGGATTGGGGATGTAGGCGTGTAGCAGCCGTTCTTAGCGGGGGGTTGGCCGTCCCTGTACTGTCTGCAATTTGAAGGTGAGTCTTTTACGATAGATCGAATTGGGGAATATGAGGTTGCTCAGGAGAGGGGAGATTAACCGGGCCGTTGTCTCTCTAGATATGGATAGATTTGCAGAACAGGTAGGGCCTAGAAACGTTGTCTAGGGTTGGCCAATACAAAGCACCTACCTCGACTACCGCTCGGTGAGCTGCAAGGCGCTGACTGGCTATGCCCTAGAGGAGATTACTCCAGACCTTTGGGCAACGCGCACCTTGGTGGAGGATCAGGCGGCGATCGCTGATGCCATGGTTGAGGCGGTGTTTGCGCAGCGGCCCATCACGGTAGAGTATCGTCGCCACAGGGATGGCTCGTGTTGTCGCCGTTGTAACACGGCGAGGCGTTGCTAAACGGCGGCATGAATTTGAGTAGGGGCGTAGGCGCAGCCAAGCCAAAGGCTTTATGGCCGTTTGCCCCTCCCAGAGACGTTGAATTTTTGATTCATCTCTGTATCCAGTTATCCTGATCAAGCCCAATGCCAGGGTGGGCATAGCCCACCCCGTAGCTGCTGAAATCGCGAGATCAAAGCCGGGATCTTCTTTTTCAGAAGTCGCTTAAAGCAGCGACCAAGTGCCCCTGGGCAAAAACCCTTGCAGAATCCGTAATCCTGTGTTGTAGTATGTATACTACAACGTACTTGATCGCAGGACGGTTCCCGTCATGGCTTCCTTTCAACAGGTTATTCAATACTACAGTCGCTACCACCGGGCGGCGATCTGGAGCATTGCCGCCAGCAGCTTGTTTCAGGTGGTGGATTTGGCGGTGCCCTACTGCATTGGCCAAATTCTCAACGTGCTCTCCCAGCAGCCCGTCGATCCCCTCAGTCAGAGTCTGGTCGACTGGGTTGCCACCACGGTGCGGTACCCGGCTGGGCCTGGCCTGGCAATGGCCCTTGAGGGCCGGTCTTTGACCATCGCCCTCTTTCTGGCCATTATCTTTTTCGCCACCGTAGTCCGCGCCCCGATTCAGCCCTGGCTGGCTGACTGGTTTCACTGGGATATTGCCCTGCGCACCCGGCGCGACCACACCTACACGGTGATTCGTAAGCTGCTCACCCTGCCTTTGGGTTTCTACGACCTAAACAACCCCGGTCGCATCTCGGGGCGGGTGGCGCGGGGACTGTCTAACCACACCTGGACCTACCCCGAAATTGCCGGGCAGCTGATTCCGAAGCTGGTGCGCATTACCGGCATCTTTGTCCTGATCTGGTGGATTGACTGGCGCATTGCCCTGGTCTTTTTGGTGTCGTTTATCGGCATTCTCAGCTTCAGTCTGAAGGATCTGATTCGCCTGAACAAAAAGGAGCAGGCCCTCGATACCTACATGGAGAACACCGAAAGCCGCACCTCTGAGATCATCACCAACATCAAAACAGTGAAGGCCTTTGCGGCGGAGAGTGACGAGCTGCGGCGGCAGAGCCAGCGCTTGCAGCGCGAGTTTGCTGTGGTCATCCGCGTTATTCACAAGGGCTACGTCATTCTCGGCACCTGGCAGGATTTCATCATCCAAAGCTGTGTGTTTGGCCTGCTGGTGCTGACTCTGCTGGCGACCCTGCAGGGTCACATCTCGCTAGGGCACTTCATCACCACCCTGACGGTGTCGAGCATGGCCTACTCGGAGCTAGAGCCAATTAGCGAAGTAGCTGAAGTCTTTGCCCGCCGCTACGCCTCAATGCTGCACTTCCACGAATTCATGGAAGAGCCCCTGGGCGCTGACGCGGTGAATCTGACCGATGCCCCCGAGAGCCTGCCCACCTATCAGTTCACCGGCAAGGTGCACTTCGACCAGGTGAGCTTTGGCTACGACGATCAAAAGCCTGTGCTGCAAAAGATTGATCTGCTGATCGAGCCCTGCCAAACGGTGGCCCTGGTGGGGCGATCGGGTTCCGGTAAGTCGACCCTGGTGAAGCTGCTGTTTCGCTACTTCGACCCTCACAGCGGCCGCATTCTAATCGACGGCGAAGACATTCGCCGGTTAGATGTGACGGGGTACCGCAAGCGGCTGGCGATCGTGCATCAGGAAGTGGACGTATTTAACGGCACCCTGCTCAACAACCTCACGTACGGCAACCCCACCGCCACTATGGAGCAGGTCAACGAAGCCTGCCGCATCGCTCGGGTTGACGAGTTTATTCACCGCCTGCCCAAGGGGTACTACACGGTGGTGGGTGAGCGGGGGGTGCGCCTCTCGGGCGGGCAGCGGCAGCGGTTGGGCATTGCCCGCGCCCTGCTGGTTAACCCCGACGTGCTGGTGTTTGACGAGGCGACCTCCAGCCTTGACTACGAGTCAGAGCGATCGATTCAGCTGGCCATGCGATCGATTCTTGGCACCCGCACCACGCTCATCATTGCCCACCGACTCAGTACGGTGCGCGAGGCCGACAAGATTGTGGTGCTAGAGGAGGGCCGCATTGCCGAAGTGGGCAACCACGAGGAACTGCTGGCCCACGGCGGCATCTACCATCGCCTGCACGTGCTACAAGAAACCGGCGAAATGGTGAGCTAACTTAAATCCGCTGGATAAACCGATCCAGCGGATTTTTTATTGGCGTTGCTGAATTGAGGATGAACCAAAATTATTAGCTTGTTTTGGGATAAGCACTAAGTTAATCATCGACAGGCAACTCCCACCTCGGATAAAGTCGATTAAACGTTTCACGCTGCTGCTTGAGGTCAATTTTCGGTAAGCACTGCTCTATCAGATCGAATGTTTCTTCCACGAGTCGTCGCAACTCATAGGTTCCACTTGCGGCATCAGATTGAAAAACGCGCTCCAGCCGGGCAAAAAACTCAGGTGGCTTGATGGTCATTTCTTCAACAAAATAACGTGTCCACTTGAAACCGGGATGATAAATGTGGTTTATCCCGAACAGAATGTTGAGAAGCCATCGCGTAATAGCGCAGTTGTTTTCATACAGCATCGGAATCTCAAGACGTTCGGTCAGAATGTGTTGACCATCAAACGGGCGGAATTTTAGGTGCTTTTGAACCATTGCAACAGCAAGTTCTTCAGGATAAGGAGAAAGCTGAGCTTGCCACTGTTCGATCATGTCTTCGCCGTGAAGAACTACTGCGCGTTGAAGATGAGACGCGATCGCTTGCTTCTCAAACAAAAGCCCGGTTTGCGATACATCGTAACGCTCAACAACATCAATCACAATGTTGTCTATTGTCTCTCGTGCCCAATGACCCACTTCGACTTTCATGCCGTACATGTAAAACTGCTCTAACCATGCTTGTTGCGCTTCTCCATAGGACTCAATCTCCCAACTTTTAGCATCAAAACTCTGCGCTGTGGCTTGTAACTCTTCGGCAGACGGCAATTGTGACCAGATGAA
>DASQNN010000342.1:0-27003 GCA_035644955.1 Nodosilinea sp.
CTTTTTGCCCCTGGGGTCGCGGCCCGATCGCATTTTGCGGGCGATTATTGCTCTGGCGCTGTTCAGTGCCGCCTACCTAGCCGAAAACGTGCGGGCTGGTCTCCAGGCGGTGCCCCGGGGCCAGAGCGAAGCGGCCATGTCGCTGGGGCTAAACACGCCTACGACGCTGGGGCTAATCGTGCTACCCCAGGCGCTAAAAATTGCCATTCCGGCGATCGTGGGCCAGTTTATCAGCCTGTTTCAAGACACCACACTGCTGTCTATTGTGGGGCTGGCAGAACTGTTGGGCATCGGCAAATCGATCTTGGCCAACCCTGCCTACCTGGGTCGCTATGCCGAGGTCTATCTGTTTCTGGCGGTGATCTACTGGCTATTTTGCTACGCCATGTCGTTGGGCAGTCGCAAAATCGAAGAAAAGCTCAATACCGACAACTAAGCTACCGGTTAAATGCCCCTGCGGGCGTCTCTTCAGGCTTTACCCGGCATGATAAATGTCTCTCCGTGTAACAGTTAACAGTCTGAAATTTGGAAACCCCCTAGGGTTAAGGCAAAATAGCATTACCCGCCTGCGGTAAAGGTGCTTAACGCTTTTGGATTCGTTGTTTATACGTCGTTAACGACCCAACTCAGGGTCTGAACTCAAGAGGAAAACGTTCATGACTCAGTTTCAGACGGAGCAGCCATCAGCCCCCCAGACGCGCTCTGAGGCGGTCATTGTCGCCCGCGATGTGGAAAAGTGGTACGACAACGGCTTCCACGTGCTCAAGGGCGTCAATATGACCGTCTACAAGGGCGAAGTGTTGGTGGTTATGGGGCCGTCTGGGTCGGGTAAGTCAACCTTTATTCGCACATTTAATGCCCTGGAGCCTTACCAAAAGGGCAGTATTGAGGTCGATGGCATTACCATTTCCCACGACCTAAAAAATATTGAGGCGATCCGTCGCGAGGTGGGCATGGTGTTTCAGCAGTTCAACCTGTTTCCCCACCTGACGGTGCTGCAAAACGTCACCCTGGCCCCCATTTGGGTGCGCCGCTGGCCCAAGGCCAAAGCCCAGGAGGTAGCGATGCAGCTGCTAGAGCGGGTGGGCATTTTGGAGCAGGCCCACAAGTTTCCGGGGCAGCTTTCCGGTGGGCAGCAGCAGCGGGTGGCGATCGCGCGCTCCTTGGCCATGCAGCCCAAGGTCATGCTATTTGACGAACCCACGTCGGCCCTCGACCCCGAAATGGTGCGAGAGGTACTAGACGTGATGAGGGGTCTAGCCGACTCGGGCATGACCATGGTGTGCGTTACCCACGAAGTAGGTTTTGCCCGCGAGGTCGCCGATCGCGTAGTCCTCATGGATGGCGGCTATTTAATCGAAGAAAACACCCCCAACGAGTTCTTTAGCGCCCCCCGCGAAGAGCGCACCAAGAAGTTCCTCTCACAAATTCTTTAGGTAGGCCTGGCCTAAGGATGCGGGGTGTGACTGAATTGAAGCATGAATTTGGGTAGGGGCAAACGGCCGTTTGCCCTTCCGGGAGACGTTGCAGTTTTGATTCATGCCTGTATCCAGCAACGCTAGATGCGGTTGACTTAGAAACCCGCCCTGTTATCAAGGGGACACTGGCGCTTTCAGCGCAACGCCTACACAATGAAACTCAGAACCAAACAACCGTTTGCTCTGGGCAGCTCATCTGTATGGATATTCTCGACCAAATTCGCCTCGACTACCAGCGATTTCCCGACGACCAAAGCTATCACCTGTACGCGGACGATGTGTACTTTAAAGACCCGCTAAATCAGTTTCGCGGCGTCGATCGCTATCGCCGCATGATTGGGCTGATCGATCGCTTGTTTAAGCAAATCAACCTCGATCTGCACCACATCGAGTACGCTAGCCCCAGCCAAATTGTTACCCGCTGGACCCTAAGCTGGGTAGCCCCTGTGCCTTGGCAGCCGCCCATGAGCATCCCCGGTCACAGTGAACTAGAAATCGGCGACGGCGGCAAAATCATCTCCCACATCGACTACTGGCACTGCTCTCGGTTGGCGGTGTTGGGTCAGCTATTTGGCAAAAAATGAGGCTAAATTTCGTCGGGGTCTACCCCAAGTTCGCGCAGCCGCTGCGCTAGGCGTTCTGCCCGCTGCTGAGCTGCCTGGTTTTGGCTTTTGGCCTGCTCGGTATCAGTTAATAGCCAATTGCCCTCAGCATCGCACCACCGCAGCCAGTGCCCCCAGATTCCCTCAAATTCCCCTTCCCAAACGCCAAGGCCAACGTTTAAATCGTCTAGCCAAAGGGCTTGAGGTGCATCGTTAAGGCTTTGCTCTCGATACTGACGACCAACTAGCTGGAAGTAACGGAGCCGCTGACTATAGCGGCTGTAAACCACATAGTGGGGCACCCGCAGGTAGGCTTCGTAAACCTCCAGTTTGCCAGGGACTTGCTCCAAATTTACAGACTCAGCTGCATCACCTTCGTCATTGACTTGATCAATATCCTGATAAAACCGCCCTAAGTCCTCGCGTTCAGTACGGGGAGACAAAAACTCTACAACTATGGCTGGGGCGGCTCCCTCCTGCCAGACTACATAGCTACGCCGTAAATCATGGCCATCATACAGGCGAGGTACACCGACAGCCAAAAACCAGTCGGGCCGCTTGTGCCAGAGAGGGTGGTGCACATCGTAGTAGAGATTTAAGTCAGATCCGGTAAACCACTGGTCACGGCCATAGTCGCGAAGCGTTAGGGTACGACTTAATAGCTGCGGCTGTAGATCGTGAAATTCGTCAGGCAAGCCAGGCTCCTCGGGAAACTCGCTGGGGAGATCGTACATGGTCGGCAGCGTTTCGCGCGGCGATCGCGGCGGGTCAGTCTGCGCGATGGAGTGTCCTGTTGGGTAGGTCATAGTTGGCCGAGAGCGACTGGTTGCCTCCTATTATAGAGAGGGCAAAGATCAGGTTAAAGCGACCCTCCCTAAGCAAATCAGGGAGAAGGTGACTAATATTGCTGTCAAAAGTCGCGATCGATTTGGGCGGGAGGATAGGGCTATGCGAACAGCACAAAAGGCATTGGCTGGAGCTTGTTTGCTGTTTGGGCTATCTATTCCGCTGCTAGCGGCTGTATATGCAATTGGGTCCGGCGATGATTTTGAACTTGAAGACTCCGCCGAAGCTGGGGTTGCTCTAGTCGTCTTTGGCCTGGCTCCTACGGCTCTGGGCGGCTGGCTGGCGTGGAATCTGCGCCACAGCAATCAACAAACATCCCAATCCCTGTCACTACAGCAAGAGCAGATGTTTTTACAGCTGCTTCAAAACCAGGCGGGAGACCTCACCATTATTCAGTTTGCGGCGGCGGCACAGATGCCGATCGAGCAGGCCAAGGCTTTTCTAGATCAAAAAGCCCAGCTGCTCAATGCCTCCTTTGAGGTTAAAGAGACGGGCGCGATCGTCTATCGCTTTCCCCTGTAACCGATGCCTACAGATACTCGCGGTTGAGATAGGGTTGCAGCACCTCGGGCACCCGCACCGAGCCATTGGCCTCCTGGTAGTTTTCAAGAATGGCGGCCATGGTGCGGCCGATGGCTAGGCCCGACCCGTTGAGGGTGTGCAGGTACTGGGTGCCCTTTTGACCGGCTGATTTAAAGCGAATGTTGGCGCGGCGAGCCTGGAAGTCGAGACAGTTTGAGCAGCTGGAAATCTCCCGGTAGCTGTCAGAGGAGGGCATCCACACCTCAAGGTCATAGGTTTTGCAGCTTGAGAACCCCAGGTCGCCGGTGCATAGCGCCAGCACTCGGTAGGGCAACTTGAGCTGTTGCAGAATGTTTTCGGCATCACCCACCAGCGCTTCTAGCTCGTCGAAGGAGGTGTCGGGGTGGACAAACTTGTACATCTCCACCTTGTTGAACTGGTGGAGACGAATTAGGCCCCGCGTGTCTTTGCCGTAGCTGCCTGCCTCACGCCGAAAACATGGCGTGTAGGCGCAGTAGTGAATGGGAAGCTGGTCGGCGCTCAAGATTTCGTCGCGGTGCAGGTTGGTGAGGGGCACCTCGGCGGTGGGGGTAAGCCACAGGTCATCGTTGCGGCACTGAAAGCTTTCTTCGGCAAACTTGGGCAGTTGGCCCGAGGCGGTGAGCGCTGCCGAGTTGATCAGGTAGGGCGGAATGATCTCGGCGTAGCCCGCCTTGGTGTGGCGATCGAGCATAAATGAGATCAGCGCTCGTTCTAGTGCCGCACCCGCGCCCTTCAAAACGACGAAGCGGCTCTGGGCAATCTTCTCGGCAGCGCGCTTGAAGTCTAGAATGCCAAGGGTTTCGCCAATTTCCCAGTGGGGCTTGGCGGGCTGCTGAGGCAGATACTCGTCGCCCCAGCGGCGCACCTCTACATTCTCGGTTTCGTCTTTACCGACGGGGGTACTGTCGCTGGGCAGGTTGGGCAGGCCGAGCAGAATGGCATCGATTTGGGCTTTAATCTCGCGCTCCTGGGGTTCCAGGGTTTGCAGCTCGGCTTTGACCTGATTGCCTTCGTCTTTGAGAGCGGCCACTTCTGGGCCGTTGGGGGCAGCTCCGGCTTTGATGGTTTGGCCCACCTGTTTGCCAATTTCGTTGCTGCGGGCCTGTAGCTGCGATCGCACCGTCTCCAGCTTCCGCTGCTGCTGGTCTAGCTCAATCAGGGGAGCCAAATCATACTCACCCCGCTTGCCCAAAGCAGCCTGCACCCGCTCCGGATTTTCTCGTATTTGCTTTAGATCCAGCACAGCAACCCTCTACAACTTGGCCCTTGGGCAACGGGGTAAACCCACACCAAGAGAATAGGATATCAGCAAACGACAAAAGCCTCAGCTGTTGAAGCGCAGGTATAGATAGCCAAGTGGGCGGGTGCTGGTTGCCCAACTCACCCGCCCACTCACTGACTCACCCACCTGGCCCAGAACGCTGCTTAGAACACCTGCTCAATCTCGGCGATTTCAGGAATAAACTCGCGCAGACGGCGCTCGATGCCCATGCGCAGAGTCATTGCAGAGCTAGGGCAAGAGCCGCAGGCGCCCTGAAGGCGCAGTTTTACGACGGGGCCATCAATTTCTACTAGCTCTACGTTGCCGCCGTCAGCGAGCAGGTAGGGGCGCAGTTCGTCTAAAACCTGCTCCACATTGGGAGGAGTAAGGGCAAGGGTTTCCATAGGGTATATCCGCCAAACGCATTTGTGAACTACTACCATTCTAGGGATTTTGCCCCTAAATCAAAGCGCCAAATCGAATCGTTTCCATAGACAGCCAATTTGAGTGAGTAAATCTGAGTGAGTGAATCGAGCCGGGACAGCGCAGAGTTCCTTTTATGCCATTTACCCTCGGCTCAGCCCGACCCATTTTTACCCCAACCAAGGTAGCCGGCAAAGCGACGAGTTGGCCATAGCCCGACCGCCCTAGGGGCACAAAAAAGGGGGAGCGAAAATTCGCTCCCCCTTTTTATTCAATCAATGGTCAATCGGTTCAGTGGCGGGTATTACATCAGGCCAATCTGAGACAGAATGCCCTGGCCGGTCACGAACTCGGTAGCGACACCAATCACGAAGCCCAGCATAGCCAGACGGCCATTCCAGGTTTCTGCGAAGTTAACAAAGCCAAACTTGGTTTCGTTGGTTTCCATGATGGATATCTCCTAAGTGATTAGAGAGTGAAAATCAATATTCTGTTACTTAACGTAACATAGATTTTTTGGAGAGTAGGTCTGCAATTGATGACTTTGGTGAATGGTCACAATTCAAACCGCTCAATGCTGCGAGGTTGCAGGTCTAAGGCTGGGTTTGGCCTACAGGTTGGTCAGCCAGGTAACGATGCCGTGCCCCGTTACCGCTTCAAACAGCACCGCAGATACAAACCCAATCATGGCCAGACGACCGTTTAATTTTTCGGCGTACTCGTTGAAACCAAACTGCTGACTGTCGTCTACGTAGACCTTGGGCTCAACGGCATAGTTGTTTAAGCGACCGCCGTCTTCTGTGGTGTATCCGCTAGTGGTCATGGTGAGGTTCTCCGGTGCGTTTGCCTGAAAACACTGTAACGCATTGTAAAGAAACATTTCAATTTTGTAACAATTTGGTGCGGCGATCGCCGTTATACAGTGTTTGGTGTACGGCTACTTCGGTTGGTGGCCGGAGCCAGGAGCCGGAGCCATCGCCCCAGGCGGCACTCCCCCTTGGCGACAATAGGGTGAGTATATGAAATACAACGATGACCTGGATTGATTTGCACGACAGCACGGTTTTAGTGACGGGGGCTTCGCGGGGCATTGGCGCGGCGATCGCCCAGACGCTGCATGGAGCCGGGGCATCGGTCATTCTCCACTACGGCCAGGGGGTCGCTGAAGCTGAGCGAATTGCCGCCGATCTGGGGCCTGAGCGCACCCATCTGCTTCAGGCAGATCTGGCGGTGCCGGGGGCCGGGCCGGAGTTATGGAAACAGGCCGTGGCTTGGCAAGGCAGAGTTTCAGCCGTAATCAATAACGCCGCCACCATGCCCGCCGCCGCCGTCAGCGCCGACTGGCAGCAGTGGTCTACTGCCTGGCAAGACACCCTACAGGTAAATTTGGTGGCGGTGGCAGACCTGTGTCGGGAGGCGATCGCCCATTTCCAGGCCACTGGCGGTGGCACCATTGTGAACCTGGCCAGCCGGGCGGCCTTTCGCGGGGATGGGCCAGAGTTTATGGCCTATGCCGCCTCTAAGGGGGGCGTGATTGGCTTGACACGCACTATTGCCAGGGGGTTTGCCCAGGATGGGGTGCGGGCCTATACGATCGCACCTGGCTTTGTGCGCACCGATCGCATTGAGCAGGTGATGGCGGAGCGAGGGGCGGAGTATGTGACGCGGGATATTCCTATGGGGGCTCCGGCGGAGCCGCAGGATATTGCCAACCTGGTGGCGTTTTTGGTGGCGGGGTTAGCGCCCCATGCGACGGGGGCGACGTTTGATGTGAATGGGGCGTCCTATTTTCATTGAGGTAGGGGCAAACGGTGTTTGCCCTGGCTTACTGGTAGGGTGGGCACTGCCCACCATTTAGGAGCAGATTTTCTGGCTAAGAATTTGGGTTCGCGGCGCACAATTGGGGTCAAAGCCAGATCTGCTGCTGGGGCCATTTCGCTGGCCCCAGACCCCCATCGAGAAGAGCGTTCCGCCGCCCTTCACCCCACGGAAAGGACTGACCGATCATCGGTTTAAACCTCTGTTCTGCAAAGAGGTCTGTAGGCAACATTTACCCCTCACCCTCCTTACCGCCTCACCTTCCTCACCGCCTCACCTTCCTCACCCGCCCATCTACCCCCTACGTCCACCTCACCGCAGCGGGTTTCGTCTCAACCAGCAGTTTGCCGTGGGAGAAAACGTGGGTGACGGTGGCACGGCAGCGGATCGCGTCGTAGGGGCTATCTGCATCAAGAACGATGAGGTTGGCGGGTTTGCCCACCTCTAAACCGTAGGATTCTTCTACTGCCAAGGTTTTAGCGCCGCCGGTGGTGATCATGGCGTAGCAGGCGGCGATTTCGTCTTGGCCGGTCATTTGGCAGACGTGGACGGCCATGGAGGCGACATCTAGCATATTGCCGGTGCCCAGGTTGTACCAGGGATCTTGGACGCAGTCGTGGCCGAGGCTAACATTCACCCCCTGCTGCCAGAGTTCTTTGACGCGGGTGACGCCGCGCCGCTTGGGGTAGGTGTCGGTGCGGCCCTGGAGGGTGATGTTGATCAGCGGGTTGGCGATGAAGTTGATCTGCGATCGCGCCAGCAGGCCCATGAGCTTAAAGGCGTAGGCGTTGTTGTAGCTGGCAAAGGCGGTGGTATGGCTAGCGGTCACCCGCGATCCCAGGCCCGATCGCACCGCGCAGGCAGCGACCACTTCTAAAAAGCGGGACTGGTCGTCGTCAATTTCGTCGCAGTGGATGTCGATCAGGCGATCGTAGCGCTGGGCCAGTTCAAAAATGCGGTGCACCGACTGCACCCCGTCTTCGCGGGTCATTTCGTAATGGGGAATGCCGCCCACGGCATCGGCCCCCAGCTTGATGGCTTCTTCCATCAGTTCTTCACTGCCGGGGCTGCCATAGAGACCGTCCTGGGGAAAGGCCACCACCTGCACGGTGATCCAGTCTTTGACGGCGTCGCGCACCTCTAGCAGGGCCTTGAGGGCAGTCAGGCTAGTTTCGCTGACGTCGGCGTGGCTGCGCACAAACAGCACCCCCTGCTGGGCCTGGAGTTTGAGGGTAGCGATCGCCCGCGCCTTGACATCTTCTAGGGTGAGCGATTGCTTGCGATCGCGCCAGATCTCGATTCCCTCAAACAGGGTGCCGCTCTGGTTCCAGCGGGGCTGCCCGGCGGTAAGAGCCGAGTCGAGGTGAATATGCGACTCCACAAAGGGAGGGCTAACCAGTTTGCCTCCTAGAGCGATCTCCTGGTCAGCAGGGGCCTCTAGGTGGGGGGCGATAGCTCCAATGCTGCTGTTGTCAAAACCAATATCGACCAGCTCGCCGTTGGGGAGCCGACATTCCCGCAGAATAAGTTCCATACCTATCGTCTTTCCTTGGCCAACCGTACTGTCTCTCGTGCTGGCCTGACTATACCAAGTCAGCCAAGGCCGAGAGCAGAGGCTAACTTGGTATGTAAATTACTCTCCACAAAAACGTTCCCGGCCGGGCCATTGAGACCAGCCGGGAACGCTTTAAATAGTTTTTTCCCGAAGCAGAGTGCTGGGAAGGAGCAACTCGCCCCCAGCCCTGCCGCAGCCGTTAGCAGGCTGAAGATGCAAACAGCCCCGGGGCGTAGGCTTCAATGACGTTGCCAGTGCGCGCACAGGTAATCATGAGATAGTCGCAGGCGCCACACTGAGTACGCACCAACTGGTCGGGATCAATATGGTGCCTCTCGGCCAGGTGCCCACAGTTGGGACAGTGAACGTGTTGAATATGACCGATCATTTTGCGACTCCACCAGCTTTGAAATAAATAAATCAGAAGTATTATCTGTAAAACTGTCTTGGTCAAAAAACTTCTCGAAATGATTTATCTCATTACGAGAAGTTTTGATAAAGTTGCAGACTAAATTGCTGCGCTCCCCAATAGGTTTATTATTACGCTGTTTCATGGGAGGCGCAACCTTGTTTTATAAATGTTTAACCTTGGGATCATGTGTGGGTGGGCGATCCCCGTCTTGGGGTAGAGCGATCGCACCATCGTTTTTGGCTCCTTTATTGCCCCCGACAGATCCGCAAGAGCACCTTATTCTGTTCAGGAAATCATCCTTAGGGCTGAATCCTTAAAACCTTTTTCTGACTACCCAAAAGGTCACCTAGATAACAAACTGTTGTTTAAAAACTTGATACAGAAGAGCTGTTGAGTTGGTCTTTTGGCCAGAGCTATCTATCAAGAACGAAATCATGATGTGGTTTGAGTGAGGCCAGACTGCGGGGAAAGGGACAATTTTGCTACAGGTTGTGACTCCACAACCTGATACCTTTAATCGAGATTAGACCGACGAAAGAGGAAATTCTGGGGGTTTTTACGCATTTTTTAGATAGCCTATACAGACCCAGCTGCGCCGCTGCTCGTCAGGTTTCCAATTCCTATGCGCTACCGAATTCGCCATCTTACCTACTATCGCTACGAGCAGCCGGTTACCCTGCGCCATCACGTTCTGCGACTGCGCCCCCGCAGCGACGGGGCCCAGCAGTTGCTCAACTTTGACCTCAAAGTGACCCCCAACCCCAGTCAGCAAGCCGCGATCGCCGACCTAGACGGCAATACCACCCTGAGTCTGTGGTTTGAACCCACTCCGACCGAACAGTTTACCCTGACAACCACCGCCGAAGTCGAAACCTACCGCTCTAACCCCTTCGACTACCTGGCCGAGCCCTGGGCCACCAGGCTGCCGGTAGATTACCCCACCACTGTGCGATCGACCCTGCTGCCTTACCTCGGCCCGACCCATGACCCCATAGCAGCTGGGGTTATCGACCTGGCCCAGGCCATCGCCCACCGCGTAGACGGCAACGTGGGGGTGTTTCTAACCGCTCTGGTCTACCATATCTACGAAACCTGCGAGTACACTACCCGGACCACGGGCCATCCCTGGCCGGGGGGCATTACCTGGGCCAAAAAAATGGGCAGCTGCCGCGACTTTGCCGTGCTGTTTATGGAAGCCTGCCGGGCGGTGGGGTTGGCGGCGCGCTTTGTCAGTGGCTACGAAGAAGGCGATCGCACCCTGGCCGAACGCGACCTCCACGCCTGGGCCGAGGTATACGTGCCCGGCGGGGGCTGGCGCGGCTTTGACCCCACCCACGGGCTGGCGGTCAGCGATCGCCACATTGCCCTAGTGGCCAGCCCCTTCCCGGCCCAAACGCTGCCCATCTCCGGCAGCACCCAGGAGGGCAGCCGGGTTAGCTCGGTGCTTGAAACCAAGATTCGCGTCGAGGTGCTGACCGAGTAGCCTCCTGCGGCACCGGCCACCGGCTTCTGGTGCCCGGCCTCAGGGTTGGGGAGCGCTGCCCGCGCAGGCAGCCTCCACCCCATCGCCTCAGCCCTGTATCTAACCCTGTATTCCCAACCCCACAGCCCGCTAGCGCCCCAGGCTCTTGCGGGCTCGCTCGCGCAGCTCCTTAGCGGGGCCGTAGTTAGGGTCGATCTGAAGGGCCTTTTCAAAGGCAAGAACGGCCTGGTTGTAGCGATTTAAAGCCCAGGTGGCCTCGCCGCGCACGGTCCAGGCCTCTGCTGATTCACGGTTGCGGGCGATCGCCTCGTCAACAGCGACAATGGCCTCCGCCGATCGGCCCAGCTTGTGCAGCACCCGACCCCGATCCAGCCAGGCTTCGGCCATAGCGGGCATGAGGCGATTGGTGGCTTCGTACAGCTCAAGGGCGGCCAGCAGTCGCCCCTGCTGCTCTTCAGCATTGCCCTTGCTGCGCACCGCTTCGGGGTAATAGGTACTGTAGGCCAGGGCGTCGTCGCAGGCGGCAATGGCCTCGATGGGTCGCTTGAGGGCAATCAGCGTTTTGCACCGCCCCAGGGAGGCCGCAGCAAACTCCGGCTGGCTGTCTACGGCTTCGTTGTAGATGGCCAAGGCGTCGGGATAGCGCCCCTGGCTCAACAGGCGATCGCCCTGGCGGGTCAAAAAGGCCGCCTTTTCTTCAGGGGGCAGCAGGCGACCCAAGTCGGTGGTTAACGGTGGCACCGTCACCGACTGAAAGGGAATGGTAGTCCCGGCACCGTTGGGCTCAAAGGCGATGGTAAGGCCGCTGCGCCACAGCACCAGGCCAAGGGTCAGCGCCCCCAGCAAACTGCCTACCGCTAGCACTCGGCTGGGAGCATAGGCATTGAACTCTGCCGCTTCAGGATCGTCTACCCAGGGCAGCACTGCCGCACTGCCGCTGGTGGTGTAGGCCAAATCTACTGGAAAGAGCGAGGTGGAATCTTGGTCGTCGGCAAAGGCGGTAGGTTCTGAGGTTTCGGTAAGGCCGATGGCGGTGTCGCTGTCATCGCCCGGAAAGGTTGGCCCCCGCCCGTTGGCTCCCTTCATCCAGGTTTGATAGATTTGGGTACCCAACAGCCCGTGCAGGGGGTTCGGAAGATTTTGTAGCGCTTCTAGGGCTTCTTGGGCAGTCGGGTAGCGATCGCGAAAGTCGTAGCGCACCATGGTGTCGAGCACCGCCGCCAGCGACGACGACACCGTGGGCGCGTGCTGCCGCCAGTCAAGCTCACTGGTAACGGGGTCTTCCTCAATTTTTTGGGGGTGCAGGCCGGTCAGCGCTCGAATACCCAAGATGCCAACCGCGTACACGTCGCTGCTAAAGCGAGGTTTGCCCGCGTACTGCTCATTGGGCATGTAGCCGTGGGTGCCAATGGCAACGGTGATGTTGGTAGCCCCAGTTTCGGCATCGAGCAGCGGCGAAGAGGTGACCTGCTTAACCGCCCCAAAGTCAATCAGCACCAGTTTGCCGTCGCGGTGGCGGCGAATCAGGTTAGAGGGTTTGATGTCGCGATGAATCACCTGCTGGCGGTGAACAAAGGAGAGAATCTCCAGCACCTCCTGGAGCAGCAGCACCACCCGAGTTTCTGACCAGGGTTTGCCCTCTTCGACCTGGCGGTTAAGGCGACTGCCCTCGATATATTCCTGAGCCAGATAAAATTCCTGATCTTCCTCAAAGTGAGCCATCAGGGAGGGAATTTGGGGATGGTTGCCCAGCTGGTAAAGCACCCTCGCCTCGGTGTCGAACAGGCGACGGGCCATGTCGAGGGTGCCGGTGTCTTTATCCTGTACCTTGAGCTGCTTGATCACGCAGCGGGGATGGTTGGGCAGGTGCAGATCGCTCACCAAAAAAGTACGGCTGAACCCCCCCGACCCCAGCCGCCGGACAACTTGGTACCGACCTCCCAGTAGTGTTTGCTCCATGCTGCCCAAAATGCCTTCGTCAGCCTGGCCCTTTGACCACAATTGTCCTGTACAGGGCCTGAGGGCCTGCCCAGGTACCGCTTGAACCTTCACACAGCTACCGCTGCCCTGGGGCTTCAGCCCCCGTTGATTCGTAACCCTGACGCACCAGCTTTAGTGTAGGCCCTGCGGGGTAACCCTGAACTGCTGCTCCCAGGCAGGACCCGACGGCTCATATATCCTTTACAGCACTTTATCCTAAGTTTCTAAACTCAGGTTCTAACGCTACGATCTAGAAACGGTTGCCCTTAGAACCGTCGCCTGAACCGTCGCCTGGGCAAGCACCAGGGCGAAACTCAACGGTCAATTTAGGCAAGGCAGTTTAGGCAAGCTAGACCTATAGCCCTAGACCCATAGACTGCGATCATTGACGTTTATTGGGACGTTTATAGATTGGCGCTGTTCCTTACGTTACCCCTTTAGCCCCTATGCCCCAACCCCCTTGCCAAGATGCCGAGCTATACCTGGCCGTGCTTGAGCATTTGCCCGACGGGGTGATTGTGGTTGACCAGGCCGGGGGGCTTCTCTTTTCTAATGCTGCCACCGAGTCTTTGCTGCCGGGGGGAGGAGCGAGCCTCTGCGACAGCGGTCCCGCGCCCCGGTACCAAGTGCTCGACCGTTACCACTGCCCCCTGACCGCCGTCGAACGGCCCCTGAGCCGGGTGCTGGTGGGCTCACCCCAGGACGAAGAACTGCTGCTGGTCATAGACGCTTTACCCTGCCCGCGCTGGGTTTCGGTAACGGGCAGGCCGCTGAGCGGGCCCGGTGCCGCTGTTGCCCTGCTCACCCTACGCGACATTTCTGCCGCCAAACAACAGGAGGCCCTCCAGCGAGAGCAGGCGTTTCAAGATTCTCTGACGGGGTTACCCAATCGCCATTTATTTATGGATCGCCTCAGCCATGCCCTGTGCCGCGCCCAGGTTAACTCCCAGGCTTTGATGGCGCTGCTTTTTATCGATCTTGACCGGTTCAAGGCCATTAATGAACAACTGGGCCCCCAAGGAGGAGACGATGTGCTGGTGGAAATTGGCGCTCGGCTGCGATCGCAACTGCGCCCCGATGCCACCATCGCCCGGCTGGGAGGCGACAAGTTTGCAGTTTTGCTGGAGGACATTGCCACCAGCTCTACCGCCATTGACATAGCCGAGCACATTCACGCAGCCATTGCCCAGCCCTTTTTGCAGCAGCAGCAAGAGGTAGGCATCAACGCCAGTATTGGCATCGCCCTGGGCTTTGACGCCTACGAGAGCGCCGACGACTGGCTGCGCGATGCCGAGGCCGCCATGGGCAAGATTAAAGATCGCCCCGATCAAATCTGGCACGTGTTCGTCAGCTCGGTACAGGTGCAGCAAGACCTCCGCTTGCGCACCGAAATAGACCTGCGCCAGGCCCTCACCCACAACGAACTGCGGCTGCATTACCAGCCCATCGTGAGCATCAATACCGAAGAAATTAGCGGCTTTGAGGCGTTGGTGCGGTGGCAGCACCCTACCCGGGGGCTGTTGATGCCGGGGGAATTTATCCAGATTGCCGAGGCCACCGGGCTGATTATTCCCCTGGGCTGGTGGGTGCTGGCCGAAGCCTGCCGCCAGATGCAGGTGTGGACCGTGGCATCTCCCGCCATGGCTGGGTTTACAGTCAGCGTCAACATGTCGAGCAAGCAGTTCTCCGAGCAGAACCTGGTGGAAAAAATTCAGCAGATTCTGGCAGAAACCGGCTTTGCGCCCAACCGGCTCAAAATTGAGATCACCGAAGGGGTGCTGATCGACCATTCAGATTCCATTATTGAAACCCTGGAGCAAATTAAAGCGCTGGGCATTCAGCTGCTGGTGGATGACTTTGGTACCGGCTATTCGTCGCTCAGCTACCTGCATCGCTTCCCCTTTGACTGCTTAAAAATCGACCGCTCGTTTATTGAAAACGCCGACCAAGACTTTGAGAAACTGGAGATTTTGCAGTCGGTGGTACGCCTAGCCTGGAACCTGGGCCTCGACGTGGTCGCCGAAGGGGTTGAGACCACGCGCCACCACGCGCAGCTCAAGGCGCTGCGGTGCGAGCTGGGCCAGGGCTATCTATTTTCCCACCCGCTACCGCCCGCGGCCATTGAAGCTATGATGGCGGAGAAAATTGCCCACGCGCTCGACCCGACTGCGGTGATTCCATCGACTTAGGCGGGCGCTGGTTTAGCGGGGAAGTTCTGCCCCCAATTATTTGCCATGCTGATTCGCAAACTGCTTGACTGCCCCGAATTTATCGCCGGCGACGGCACCCAGCTGCGGGAGCTGCTGCACCCAGACAAACAGAACCTTGCCCTGCGCTACAGCCTGGCCCACGCGATCGTGCCGGTGGGTCAGGTGTCGACTCCCCACGCCCTCACCACCTCTGAGGTCTACTACATTCTGGCCGGGCAGGGGGAAATGCACATCGACGGCGAAACCAGCCCGGTTGAGCCGGGGGACGCGGTGTATATTCCCCCCCACGCCCGCCAGTACATTCGCAACACAGGGGACAGCCCGCTGGTGTTTATTTGCCTGGTTGACCCGGCCTGGCGCCAGGAAGATGAAACGGTGTTTGACCCGGCTTAACCCGCTAGGGGGTCAGTGCCCGTTGCAGACGCGTTTTACAGGCCTGCCAAAAGGTCCCTAGCCGCTGCCAGAGGGTGCGGCGGGGACGAAGGTTACAGCGTTTTAGCTGTCGAAGCAGCTGATTCAATACGGCATCCCCTTGGGCGAGCTGAGCGGCCACGCAGTGGGGTTTGTGGGGACAAGACGTGCATAGCATGGAGCGTTGAGCCTAGCTAGGCTCGAATATAGAACTGAATGCAGATGAGCAAACGAGGGTAGATGCTCGGCTTTATAGCGTTTAATTTGCCAACCCTAAAGCCGTAATCACACTAGTAGTCTGTCAAGGCAAAGGCGACAGGTTAAGGGGGGTTCAAGGTTTCGGGTTTCAGGTTCACGGCAGGCCTTAAACCCGAAACCTTAAACCGATACCAAAACTGCTCACAGTGGGCTAGATCCATTCTGAAGGGTCTGGCCGCCGTTGGGGGTACCCCCAGCCAGTTCATTTTCTGGAAGCGTCAATGTTAAGCCCCATGAGCTTTAGGGCTAGCCTGAGACCAGGCTGCGGTAGGATTACCGCAAGCTTTTCTGAATTCTTGGTGGCCGCTATGCCCGTATCCACAACTGCATTGCAAGAGGTGCGACAGCGCGATCGCGCCTGCTTAGAAGCCCACAGCCCCTACCAGCAGCTCCAGGCTCTGCACGAAATTTGGCCGATTGTGGCGGAAAAATACGGCGATACGGTGGCCCTCCACGACCCCCACTACAAGCCCGCCGCCACGCTCACCTATCGCCAGATGGCCGAGGCCATTCGCACCTTTGCCAGTGGTTTGCAGGCCCTGGGGGTCGAGAACCGCGCCCACGTAGCTCTGTTTGCCGACAACAGCCACCGCTGGTTTATTGCCGACCAGGGCACTATGACCGCCGGCGGCATGAACGCCGTGCGCAGCGCCACCGCCGAGAAGGAAGAGCTGGCCTACATTGCCGAGCACAGCGAGAGTACGGTGCTGGTGGTAGAGACTGTGGCCCTGCTGCAGCGACTGCGCGATCGCATTGAAACCCTGCCCATTTCCCTGGTCATTCTGCTGTCGGACGAAGACCCGCCCGAGGGCGATCGGCTTAAAATCCTTAACTTCAGTCAGCTGATGGCCCTGGGGGCCGAGCACCCCTACACCCCGGTCCCTATCAAGCCCGAAGACCTGGCGACGCTGATCTACACCTCCGGCACCACCGGCCAGCCCAAGGGGGTAATGCTCAGCCACCGCAACCTGCTGCACCAGATCAACACCCTGGAGGCGGTGGTACAGCCTCAGCCCGGCGATCGCGTGGTGGGTATTTTGCCCTCCTGGCACAGCTTTGAGCGCACTGCCGAATATTTTCTCCTGTCGCGGGGCTGCACCCAGACCTACAGCAGCATTCGCCACCTCAAGGCCGACCTCAAGGCCACCAAACCCCAGTACATGGTGGGGGTGCCCCGCCTGTGGGAGTCGATCTACGAAGGAGCCCAAAAGCAGTTTCGCGAGCAAACCCCCGGCAAGCAAAAGCTAATCTTTACCTTTTTTGGCCTCAGCCAGCGCTACGTCGAAAACCTCTGGCGCTACCAGGATATGAAAATCGACGAGCCCACCATATCTACCGTTAATCGGCTGGGGTCGGGACTGGCAGCACTGGCCCTGTGGCCCCTGCACCAGCTGGGCAAAAAGCTGGTCTACGGCAAAGTGCGTGAGGCCACCGGTGGCCAGGTCAAACAGCTGATCAGCGGCGGCGGTTCCCTGGCCCGGCACATCGACATTTTCTTTGAAATCATCGGCGTGCCCCTGCTGGTGGGCTACGGCCTCACCGAAACGGCCCCAGTGCTCTCGGCCCGCCGCCCCTGGCGCAACCTGCGGGGGGCGGCGGGGCAGCCGATTCCCTTTACCGAAATCAAGGTGGTGGATCCTGAAACCCGCCAAGAGCTGCCCCAGGGCGGCCAGGGGCTGGTGCTGGCCCGAGGGCCGCAGATCATGGAGGGCTACTACCGCAACCCCGAGGCCACCCAAAAGGCGATCGACCCCGAGGGCTGGTTTGACACCGGCGACCTGGGCTGGATTAGCCGCGACGGCAATGTGGTGCTGACCGGACGGGCCAAAGACACCATTGTGCTTACCAACGGCGAGAATATCGAACCGCAGCCCATCGAAGACGCCTGCATTCGCAGCAAGTACATTGACCAGATTATGCTGGTGGGTCAAGACCAGCGATCGCTCGGTGCCATTATTGTCCCCAACCTGGAAGCCCTGCAAGCCTGGGCCAGCGCTCACGCTCTGTTTATTGCGGTGCCAGGGGATAACACGGCGGCCGCCGCTGACTGTACCGCCGTCACCCTCGACGACGAGCGCGTGCAAAAGCTGTTTCGCGACGAACTCAGCCGCGAGGTCAAAGATCGCCCTGGCTACCGCCCCGACGATCGCGTTGGCCCCTTTCGCCTTGTTTTAGAGCCATTTTCCATCGACAATGGCCTGCTCACCCAGACCCTAAAAGTGCGCCGTCCCGTGGTTACGAACCGGTATCGCGATATGATTGACGCGATGTTTGTGTAGCTGCGGGTGGTGTAAAGACTTCACTAACCTGCCGCTGTCCCAGGCAGAACAGTCCGGCCATCGCTGCGGGTGGTCGTAGTCGGTATTGGTGATTTCTTTACTACAGCTAAAGATTATGGATGAGAATCAATCGCTGCTGCTCAAGCGGGTCGTCAACATCAAGGCCATTGTGACCCCCCTCTGGAAAGAAGAGGCCCAAAAGCAGCTGCAAGCCCAAATCAATCAGGTGGACGGTCGTCTACAACAGCTCGAAATGCAGGGGCAGCGCATGGTGGCCGAGCTGCAAAAGCAGGCCGAGAGCCAGCCCAACAGCCCGGCTATTCAGCAGCAGATGGGCAACGTTCAAAATCAGCTCAACCAAGATAAAAGCAAGCTGCTTCAGCAAAAGAACCAAAGCCTGCAACAGCTCCAGGAAGTGCAGACCCTGGCAGTGGATGCCGAAGTCGATCAGGGCAAAGTGGAAAGTTTCTTTAACGTGTCGGTGGGCGACAATCTGGTGCAGAAGCTTCAGGTCGAAATCTTGATCAAAGATGGCGTCATTCAGGAAATTCGCGGCGAACTGTAGCGCCTAACCAGAACAGAGGGATTTCAAGCTAGCCAGCACCCTGCCCCTGGTTAACCGTCGGCCATAAGCTATTTGTAGACCTACCGCCTGCTTGGGACAGCGTTTTCCAGGCCGTGTCATCGCCCAATTCGATCGCGATACCAGAAAGGTTCCCGTTTGGGACCATGCTTGGGGATAGAATAAATCCTTGGTATACCAAGTCCAGCTCGGGATCTGTAGTTTTCCCACAGACAGAACTCCACCTCTGGGCTTGGATAAGGTTTATCCTTGCTGCCCTGTCGTTTTAGCCCTGTTTCGGAAGTCACCTCCATGATTCGCGAAGTCTTCATGCCCGCCCTCAGTTCAACCATGACCGAAGGCAAGATTGTGTCCTGGGTAAAAGCTCCAGGCGACAAGATTGAAAGGGGCGAAACGGTGGTGATCGTCGAATCTGATAAGGCCGACATGGATGTGGAATCGTTCCACGAGGGCATTTTGGCCGCCATTGTGGTGGAAGCGGGCGGCACCGCGCCGGTGGGCGAGGCGATCGCCCTGCTGGCCGAAACCGAAGCCGAAATTGAAACCGCCCAACAGCAGGCCGCCGCCAAGGCCGGTGCCGCCGGGGGTGACGCCGCCCCCAGTCCCGAAGCCGCCGCCCCGGTGGCCGTGGTCGAAGCGCCCGCCCCTGCCACCCAAAATGGAGCATCCTCCGGCAGCCGCAGCGGCCGAACGGTTGTTTCTCCCCGCGCCCGCAAGCTGGCCAAAGACCTCAAGGTAGACCTCGCCACGCTCCAGGGCAGCGGCCCCCACGGTCGCATTGTGGCCCAGGATGTAGAGCTGGCGGCGGGCCAGACTCCGACTGTCGCTGGCCCGGTGGCAACGCCTCTAGCGGCCGTAGCGCCTCCGGTGGCTGCTGCCCCCGCCCCCACGGCCCCAGCGCCAGCGGCCCCAGCGGCACCGGCCCCAACGGCCCCGGCTCCCAGCGGTGCTCCCCAGGGCCAGGTTGTGCCCTTCAACACGCTTCAGCAGGCGGTCACTCGCAACATGGTGGCCAGTCTGGCGGTACCCACCTTCCACGTGGGTTACACCATCACCACCGACAATCTCGACGCCCTCTACAAGCAGATCAAGTCCAAAGGTGTGACTATGACTGGGGTGCTGGCCAAGGCCGTCGCTGTCACCCTGCAAAAGCACCCGCTGGTTAACGCGGGCTACACCGACCAGGGCATTCAGTACCGGTCGGGCATCAACATTGCCGTGGCGGTGGCCATGGAAGGCGGTGGTCTGATTACCCCGGTCCTTCAAAATGCCGACCAGTACGACATTTACTCGCTGTCGCGCACCTGGGCCGACCTGGTGGCGCGATCGCGCTCTAAGCAGCTCCAGCCCGATGAGTACAACTCGGGCACCTTTACCCTGTCAAACCTGGGCATGTTTGGGGTCGATCGCTTTGACGCGATCTTGCCGCCGGGGCAGGGGTCAATTCTGGCGATCGGGGCCTCTCGCCCCACGGTGGTGGCCACCGCCGACGGCCTGATGGGCGTCAAGCGACAGATGCAGGTCAACATCACCTGCGACCACCGCGTCATTTACGGGGCCGATGCCGCCGCCTTCCTCAAGGATCTGGCCAACCTGATTGAGAACAATCCCCAGTCCCTCACGCTGTAGCTGGGAACTCAAGCGATGAACTCAGTCGATCTTGCCTTCTTGCCCGCCCTCGAACAGGCTCGGCTGATTCGCAGCAAAGAGATCTCGCCCCTGGAGCTGACGCAGCTCTATCTGGAGCGCATTGAGCGGCTCAACCCAGCCCTGGGAGCCTACGTGACGGTGATGGCTGAACAGGCTCTGGCCGATGCCAGGGTCAAAACCGAGCACCTGGCCAGCAACCCCGACGATTTGCCGCCGCTGTTTGGGGTGACGGTCTCGGTCAAAGACCTGAACCCGGTGGAGGGGGTGGCCTGCGCCTACGGGCTCAAGATCGCCTGCGATCGCATTGCCGACCAGGACGACTACATCGTCAGCAAGCTGCGCCAGGCGGGAATGGTGATTTTAGGCAAAACCGCCACCTCTCAGCTGGGGTCCCTGCCCTACACCGAGCCGCCGGGCTTCCCCCCGGCCCGCAACCCGTGGAATTTGGACTACACCCCAGGCGGCTCCAGCGGCGGCGCGGCGGCGGCTCTAGCCGCGGGGCTGTGCGCCATTTCCCAGGGGTCCGATGGCGGTGGATCGCTGCGGGGGCCAGCCTTTTGCTGCGGCCTGGTGGGCATGAAGGCCTCCCGCGGCCGCATCAGCTTTTCACCCGTGGGAGAACGGTTGAACGGGCTGGCGGTCAACGGCCCCCTGGGGCGCACCGTGGCCGATACGGCGGCCCTTTTAGACGTGCTGAGCGGCTACGAAATTGGCGATCCCTACTGGCTGCCCGACCCAGATCCCTCTTTTTTGGCAAGCTCGGCTGCGCCGCCAAAACCGCTGCGCATTGGCTACGCCACCCGCCTTGACCCCATTGGCGACATCGACCCCGTGTGCCGTCAGGCCATCTACGAAACCGTGCAGCAGGTCGAAGACCTGGGCCATACTGCTGAGGAAGTCACGTTTCCCGACCTGGAAGACCTGATCGAGCCTTTCGTGGTGGTTTGGGAGTGCGTACTGGCCGAGGTCGGCGTGCCCTTTGTGGTGATGGAAAAAATGAACCGCTGGCTCTACTGGCGGGCCTGGCGCATCAACAGCGGCGCTTACCTGCAGGCGGTAGCCAAGTTACAGCAGGTGGCCCGCCAAATTGTGCAGTTTTGCCACCCCTATGACGTACTGATTTTGCCGGTGTACATGCACCCGGCCATCAAGGTGGGGGAGTGGAAAGGGCTGCGATCGCCCAAAATTCTCGAAAATGTGATCAACTGGGTAGCCCCCTGCCCCCCATTCAACGCCAGCGGTCAGCCGGCCCTGGCCATCCCCCGCGGGTTTGGCCCCAACGGGGTACCCGTCGGCGTGCAGCTGGTGGGCCGCCCCGCCGATGAAGCCACCCTCCTGGCGCTGGCAGCGCAGCTTGAGCAGGTCAGCCCCTGGAGCCACCAGCGCCCCGCCTTTGCCACAGCGAGCAGCGATGCTTAGCGGCGATACCTAAACGGCGGCGACCAACGGAGGCCGGGGCAGGAATCGCAGCAGAGCTTGACGGCTGCCGCTCTCTCAGCTCTTTTCTCAGGCCAATGCTAACCAGAGCCAACTCAGACTGCTCGCGCTGTTAAAATGGGCGGGATTGAGAGTCTACTTCACTTTCAAGTAAATCCTATGGCGATCGCCTTGGGGTTCAGCGATCGCTCGGTATCCCCCTTGGCAGGCATACGAATCAGGCGGTCTGGCAAAAATTGCCCTGATAGAGTAGCTCACCACCCTGGCTTAGGCTAGCGTTATCGGCTCATCTCAACCTCCCCAGACCTTACTTAAACCCTTACTTAAAGCAGTGTCCAATTAGCTTCTATGGAATACGATCCGCTCCAGGACAGGCAACGGTTCAACCCACTCTTGACGCAAAACACAGCCCGAAAAGGGGCCCTAATTGCAGCCCTGATGGTGGGGATAGCTATCCTTGGGGGGGGTGCCCTGACCCTGGGGCTGGTGTCGTTGCCAGAGCAGCTGACCTGGGCCGGCTGGCTAACCCTGGGGGTGACGCTGGCCGCTTTTTTGCTCAATGCCCTGACTACCCTGCCGGCTGATGCGATCTTTCTGGCCGCCCTGGCGACCCTGTTGCTGTCTGGAGTGCTCGACACCGCCACCGCCCTATCCGGGTTCAGCAACCCCGGCATGATGACGGTGGGAGTGCTGTACGTGGTCGTAGCTGGGCTACAGCAGACGGGCGGGCTCGATATTATTTCGCGATCGCTGTTGGGCTTGCCCAAGGGGCAAACGGCTGCCCTGCTGCGACTGGTCTTGCCAGTCTTGGGCCTCAGCGCTTTTCTCAACAACACACCGCTGGTCGCCATGTTTATTCCGGTGGTGAGCGACTGGTGCCGCAAGCTGCGCATTAGCCCCTCCAAGCTGATGATTCCGCTCAGCTACGCGGCGATTATGGGGGGCATGTGTACTCTGATTGGCACCAGCACCAACCTGGTGGTCAACGGGCTGTTAATAGCCGAAACCGACTACCCCGGCCTCAACCTGTTTGCCCTGGTGCCGGTGGGGGTGCCCTGCGCGATCGCCGGTACCCTGATGCTGGTTTTGGCCCAGCGCTGGCTGCTGCCCGTGCGCAAACCCGCCATCACCGACGCTGACGATCCCCGTGAGTACACCGTTGAAATGGTGGTCGAAGACCACAGCCCCCTGGCCGGTAAAACCGTTGAACAAGCCGGGCTGCGTCACCTGCCGGGGCTCTACCTCACCGAAATTCAGCGCGGAGGGCGACTGCTGACCGCCATTGGCCCCCAGGAAACCCTGCAAGAGCAAGACCAGCTCGTGTTTGTGGGCATGGTCGACTCCATCGTCGATCTCAACCAAATTCGCGGCCTTCAGCCTGCCACCGACCAGGTTTTTAAGCTTGATACTCCCCGCACCGAGCGCACCCTGATCGAGGCCGTTGTCTCCAACACCTGCCCCCTGGTGGGTATCACGATTCGCCAGGGCAAGTTTCGCAGTCGCTATGGCGCGGTAGTGCTGGCGGTAGGTCGCAACGGCGAGCGTTTGCCCGGCAAAATTGGCGATATTCGGTTGCAAACCGGCGATACTCTGCTGCTAGAGACGAGCCACGCATTTTTAGAAGAGCGCCGCGCCTCCCGCGACTTTTACCTGGTCAGTGAAGTTCCCAACTCAGACCCCCTGCGCCACGATCGCGCCCCTGTTGCCCTGGCCATTTTGGTGCTGATGGTGGCCCTGGCCACCTCCGGCTGGATGGACATGCTCAACGCCGCCACCCTGGCCGCGCTGCTGATTGTAGTTACCGGCTGCTGCTCATTTCAGCAGGGCTTTCGCACCATCGACTGGTCGGTGCTGCTGGTGGTGGCCGCCGCCCTGGGCCTGGGCAAAGCGCTGGAGGTGACCGGGGCCGCCGCCGTGCTGGCGGGGGGGGTGCTGGATCTGGCCGGCGACAACCCCTGGATCGCCCTGGCCATTGTTTACGGCGTGACCACCATCCTCACCGAGGTGATCACCAACAACGCGGCGGCGGCGGTGGTGTTTCCGATCGCGCTATCCCTCTCCCAAAGCCTGGGGGTGAGCTTTATTCCCTTTGTGGTGGCCCTCATGATTGCGGCCTCCGCCAGTTTTAGTACCCCCATTGGCTACCAGACCAACCTCATGGTCTACGGCCCCGGCGGTTACAAGTTCACCGACTTTTTGCGGGTGGGGATTCCCTTTAACCTGGCCTTTTGGCTGCTCACGGTGCTAATTGCCCCTCGGGTATACCCGTTTTAGAACACTCATACAAACCAGGGCCGCGATCGCGCCATATTGGCTAAATCGCGGCCCTGGAAAAAGAATGATGCTCTGTGGCCCTGGCCCATTCGCCCAGACCAGGTTATACCTTCGACGCTGGCTCGAACTTGTGAGCGTGGTCTTGCAGGAGCGAGCTGACCTGGTTGAGCACGCTGTCGCCACCCTTTTTCTGGATGATTTGGCGCTCGGGGTAGAAGTCGGGCTGGTCGAGGTTGCGGGAAATGGCCTGCTGCACCTGCTCCGCAATCAGGGCGGACAGATCGCCGCGAGCATTGTCCCGCTGGAAGTTGGCCCCTTCTTCAGTTGTGGCGTAGAGGGGCGGCAGCCGGTTGAGGGCGTAGGCGGCGATATCACCCAAATCGAGGGTCTTGTCAGAGGTAGACTCGATTTCAGCCACCCGCGATATGGCCTCGGTTAGCACCAGTTCTTCCATCACGTTGATGAACTGCTTGCGGGGGACAGCCACCACTTCGCCGGTTAGCAGGGCACCCATCAAGCGATCGAGAGCCATATATTCTTCAATGGAAAGCTCTGCGGCGGTATCGCAAATGCGACCCACTTCGGCTTCCATCGCGGGGGTGAGGTAGCCGTCTTGTAGGGCTTGCTCAACAATTTTTTCGATAGTCATTTGGCCAAAAGCTCCATAAAACGGGTGGATTAACGGCTTTTACTGAAAACAGGAACCCGGATATCAACAGAGGTAGGCGTCCACCTGGGTTTAGTGTGCCCCATTCCACTGGGCAGACCACAGCAACCTGTGAAGACTGCTTAGGGACACAGGGACGAATTACGAATATTTGAGGAAGCCAATCGCCTGCTTCCAAATCTGATGCTTGCTCTGGTCTTCGGTTTCTATGCAGATGCACTGAGGGTCTTGCCAGACAACACGGCCAGACAGTAGGTCGCCGGTGATGAGCTTGACCTCAACAGGGGCTTTGTCGCGAATCAGCGTCTGAACCTGTCGAACGCTCGGAAACCCGGTGGCAAACTCTTGAGACATGGTGCTACAACACTGAACTTATGCTGGTCTTACGGTACCCCGTTTGACAGGGTTAGGTTACAGGGTACGGGATATTTGTTAAGGAAGGTGAGGGGTGAGGCGTAGGGGGTGAGGAGTGAAAGAGTATAAGTATTGTCCAGAGCCAACGCATCCCTACTCCCTACTCCCTACTCCCTACTCCCTACTCCCCAATTTAGTTAATAATTAAGACTTCCTCATTCAGCATCAGCGCACTATGGAATTCAGCAAGTATCACGGTTTGGGCAACGACTTTATCCTGGTGGATAATCGCCATCAGCCGGAGCCGGTGCTGAGTGCTGAACAGGCGGTGCAGTGGTGCGATCGCCATTTTGGCATTGGTGCTGACGGCGTCATTTTTGCGCTGCCGGGCCAGGCGGGTACCGACTACACCATGCGTATCTACAACTCTGACGGGTCTGAGCCAGAGATGTGCGGCAACGGCATTCGCTGTTTGGCCAAGTTTTTAGAAACCCTGGAAACTACCGATGGCAAAGCGCCCCCGGCACCCCACACCTACCGCATTCACACTCTGGGGGGGCTGATTGCGCCCACCCTGCAACCCGATGGCCAGGTAACGGTAGACATGGGGCCGCCCCACCTGCTGGCTCAGGAAATTCCGACAACGCTAGCTGCCGCTGGGGAGAAGGCGGTGGCTGTACCCCTCACAGTCGCCGACAAAACCTGGCCGGTGACCTGCATCAGCATGGGCAACCCCCACTGCATCACGTTTGTAGACGATGTGGCGGCGATCGCGCTGGAGTCAATCGGCCCCCAGTTTGAGCACCACGAAGCCTTTCCCCAGCGCATCAATACCGAGTTCATTGAAGTGGTGCGCCCTGACCATCTCAAAATGCGGGTGTGGGAGCGGGGCGCTGGCATCACCCTGGCCTGCGGCACTGGGGCCTGCGCGGCGCTGGTGGCAGGGGTGCTAAATGGTCTGTGCGATCGCGCCGCCACGGTAGAACTGCCCGGTGGCCCCCTACACATCGAGTGGTCGGCCACCGACAACCGCGTCTATATGACTGGCCCAGCGGAGCTGGCATTTAGGGGCAGCAGAAATTAGTCGTGGGTGAGAGCGTGAGTCAGTAGGTGAAGCTAGCAACCTACCCAGTACAGCCCGGCATTGATCGGCCAACCATTCCTGATACCGCAGACCCAGCACCTAAAACCCGTAGCAAAGCTGCTATATTTGCACCGCCGAGTACTAGCCCTACTTAACCCCCGACCGGTTGATCAAAATACCGTGCAGCCCAGCGGCTCTGGCCCCTTCCAGGTCGTCGGTTTCGCTGTCGCCAACGTGCCAGGCCTGGCTAGCGTCGCAGCGGTGCTTTTGCAGGGCAGTGGCAAAGATCAGCGGGTCGGGCTTAGCAGCCCCCGCCTCCGACGAGAGGGTAACCGAGCTGAAGTAGGTGGCCAGGTTGAGTTCTTCTAGCACCTGGTACAGCCGGGTGTCAAAGTTTGAAATCACCCCGAGGACAATGCCGCGTCGTCGCCAGCGCTCTAGGGCCGAGAGCACATCGGGGTAAACCACCCAGGGCGCTGCAGTGGCGAAGTGGGCATAGAGGTCGGCAAAAAAACTGTCAAAGTCGACGAAGCGATCGAGCACCCCGGCACTGCTAAAGGTCTGTTGAGCAATTACCCGCCACCAGCGGTACTCCTGCTCGGGCACCGCCGCCGGGTCGCTGCCGGGAAAGGCCATTTCTGGAGCGGTCTTAAATGCTCGAAAAAACGCTTGGTTAAGCCCCTCAGGGTCGGCTTCAATGCCGTGGTGCTGGGCCAGATCAGCATAGACGGCACCGACGCTACCCGCCACCCCAAACAGAGTGCCAACCGCATCTAAAAAAATAACCCGAGGTTGAGGAGAGTTAGCCATCTGCGGTAAACGTACCGAAACCCAACAGCTTTAGCTTAAGGGCAAAGCCCGCTTGCAGCGAATTTGGGGGAATCTCTAAAGCAAGTTCCCTAGCTTTCGCTGTAGGCATCCATGCCGATGCAGGAGCAAACCAGGTTGCGATCGCCGTAAGCCTGATCAATGCGATTTACCGCTGGCCAGAACTTAGCACTGCGGGTAAACGGAGTTGGGAATACCGCCTGTTCGCGGCTGTAGGGCCGATCCCAGTCAGACACCAGATCGGCCGCCGTATGGGGGGCGTTTTTGAGGCAGTTGTTGGCGCGATCGCTCTCCCCAGATTCAATTGCGCGAATTTCTGCCCGAATGGCGATCATCGCATCACAAAAGCGGTCTAGCTCTGCCTTAGATTCGCTTTCGGTGGGTTCTACCATCAGGGTGCCCGCTACCGGCCAGGACATAGTGGGCGGGTGAAAGCCGTAGTCGATTAGCCGCTTGGCCACATCTTCGACCCCAATGTCGGCAGATTTTTTAAACGGCCGCAGGTCGAGAATGCACTCGTGGGCCACCCGCCCATTCTGCCCGGTA
>DASQNN010000343.1:0-10668 GCA_035644955.1 Nodosilinea sp.
AAATCCTGTCCTTCTTGAACGGTGGCTAAATTTTCGGCGATCGCATCGTACCTGCCCATGCGCTTGAGCAAGTTGACCCGCTTAGCCAGCAAATCATTGAGAAATTTAAGGGTAATAGTGTTATGGGTCGGCAATTGCAAATGCTTAACGATGCATTTGACCTTAGCCGAACTGCCATGATCGGTCATCAGATAGGTCTTTGTATAGGCCTTGGTACTGACAACTCGAATGAACTGAAAACGTCCATCGATCAGTCTTTTCACAACCATTAGATTTGCCGAGGTAGACGCACCGGGCGAGGTGACAAAGGCACGCTCAACCCTTAGATAGCCGTTAATCTGCTGCCCTTATTGTGTTTCTTGGAGCCTTTGATAGGTGGACCCATCCCACTATCGGGGTAAAAAATAGCGGCTCTGACCCCTGTAGTTGTAGCGTCGACTTCAGGACATAAAGCGCCGTGAGTTAAATCGCCGTTAGGCTGAAACCCAAAGCCCAGGCAGTTAAGATAAAGGTGACGACCCATCAGCAGCAATACTACTATGTACTGTGTAATTTATGACGGTAACTGTAACCTCTGCGTCAGTCTAGTGCGGTTGCTGGAGTCGCTGGATCGGGGTGAGCAGTTTCAGTACGTGCCCATGCAGGATGACCAGACCCTGGCCCGTTACGGCATTACCCCCACCGACTGCGAAGCCGGCATGATCCTGATCGATCGCCAGACCCCAGACCGCCGCTGGCAGGGCAGCGATGCCGCTGAAGAAATTGGCCGTCTGCTGCCCCTGGGCAACCCCTTTGTGCAGGCCTACCGAGCGCTGCCGGGGGTCAAACAGGTGGGCGATCAGGTCTATGCCTTTGTGCGCGATCGCCGCTACGAGCTGTTTGGCCAGCGCCCGGTGCGCTACGACTCAACTTACCCCCTCTGCGACGGAGATGGGTGTATCCACAGATGAGGGGTGTAACCCCTTCTAGGTACCTTGGAGATATCAAGGCAGCAGTTCAAAACTCGTTGGGAATGCTGCTCCGTCGTTATTCGTTCCAAGGATGACCATCATGGCTAAGCGATCGCCATTGGCCTTAACCGTTCTCAGCATTTTGGCTACCGCTGCTCTGGCCGCCACCGCCGCCGAAGCCCAATCCGGCCAGGCTTGGGGGCAGCGCCCTCAGCCCAGCGCGCCCGTGGTGCAGCAAACAGTGCTCTCGGCAGAAGCTCCCGCCGTTACTGTCGAAACATCCGAAGTAATTGTGGCAGCCCCCGCTACTGCCCTCTCTTCCACCATTGCCGAGCCCTCTCTCTCCAATACACCTGGGGTCAACCGCTCAACCCTGCCTTCCGGACTACAGCGCTGGCTCGACAGCGATCGCAGCCTACATTCCGGTCTGTAACGCGGCCGATAGCTCGCTTTATCTTTCAGGGATCGGGTGCCAGTTGACGTTCATCTCTCCGGTGGATCCTTCACCAGGCACCCGGTCCCTGTTTAGCCATCGCTTTTGGGACCCTCCCCTACTCAGGATTCACCCGCACCCGACCAAATTTCAGGCCGCTCACCCCCTGAAGTGGCTCCACCGTACCCTGCTCAATGGCGCTGGCAACCAGACCCTCGCGGTGCAGGTAGCGCAGGTAGCGCTGGTACTCCTGCCACTCTTCGCTGGTGGAGTAGACCACCGTCAGCATGCCGGGCTGGGTAATGCGATCGCCCATCTCCGCATCGCAGGCTTTGTCGATGCGCTTTTTGACAATTTCGTAGCGGGTGTCGCGGGTACCCCGCACGTCGAACAGATGCTCGGTGGTGTCGTCATGAACAATATCCACCGTGTAGCCCTGTACCAGCACCAGGTGGGTGATGGTCATGTCGGTATCGTAGGTGGCCTTGAGGGCAAATCCCTTGCGGGCGCAGTCGCACACCGCCCGCAGCTGCTCGTAGCGCAGCGACTTGAGCTGAAACTCAGTGAACGTGGGATCAATGGCCTGACCGGCGTAGATCATATGGTCAATGCCGTCGGTGGCCTCTAGGTCGCAGTAGTGGGCGGTAATCGCCTGCATCGACTGCTGCCACTCGTTCCAGGTGTTGCGCAGCAGCCCGTTGATATGGCCGATGGTCTGGTCGTAGTCGGCGCGGGCGGCGTACACGCAGCCGTGGTTGACGTCAATGGCGGCCTGGTACTGGGCGATCGCGGCCTTGGCCTCGGCACTGTGCTGGGCAAAGTAGTCAAAATGTACTTCCACATCTCTCTGTAGGTAGCGCAGCAGCGTTACTTCAGAGTCGACGGTAACGCCCCCCTCCAGGGTGGCAATGTGATCGCCCAGGTCCAGGGCCAGCTGCCCTACCAAAGCATTGCTAACCGCCCGACCTGCGGCTTCGACTACCGCCAGGGCAAGGCAAAACTGGGTCAGCAGGTCTTTCTGAATTGCCCGGTTGCGCTCATCGGACGACCCGCGAATATCTGAAATGCCGTACAGCGGGTAGACGCCCTCAAATACGATGGGCGCTGGGGGCAAGCCCAGGCTCAGCCGTTCGGCCTCCTGCTCAAACCGCCAGCGCACCGAGGGGTGAATGTTGGTAAAGCGGTCTTTTACGCTGTGGCGCATGGCCGCCGTCAGCGCCGGCATGAGCGTTGTGGCGCGGCTACAGTCGGCCTGGTCAAAGGCGTAGGGCTTGGGGCTAGACAGGCCGACTAGTCCGACCATTTGGGCGGGGCTCTCCCCTAGGGCGGTGGTGCGCATCACCAGGGGAATCAGCAGGAGCGATCGCGCCCCCTGCTGCAACATATCCCTCTCACAGGGGGTGGTGCAGTCGAGGCTGAGATCGGGCACGTTGACCACCTCCCGGCGCTCGGTCGCCCGCAAAAATGCTGACCCTTGCAGGTCATCTATGGAGTAGGCAGCCGTTTGCCACTCGGGCTGGTCGAGCTGGGTAAATAGCTGAGCCTGACTGTTTTCGGCGCTGAGCAAAAAGCTGTCGGCGGCGTTAAATAGCTGCTTCATCAGCTGGTTCGCCTGGTCGAAGCGGCGGGTTCCCAGCACCGACTCGTGGCCCACCAGCAGCTCAATTAAAGCCTTGGAGGTCTCCCGTTCGGTGACATCAATACCCTCAATTAGAATGCAGCCGCTGACGGTATAGTTGCCCGGTTTTAGGGCGGCCAGCAGTTGCTTAAAGGCAGGCTCTTTGCTCAGTAGCTGGGTCGCCACCTGTTCGCAGCTGGGCGGTTCGGCCCAGCAGGCGGCCAGGCTAGCGTCTAGAACGGGGCTAATGGCCGTGATTTGCAGGCCGGCCTCGGCGGTGCGCAGCCGCAGCTCAACCTGTCGCAGCTGCCCCGTCTCGGAGTCGGGCAGAGACACCACCAGAGGCTCGTGGAGCAGCCGTTGGGAGACTAAATTGCGCTGCCCGTAGGCGTGGTGCAGCAGGGCGGCCAGGAAATGCCGCCGAAACCGCTCCCGCAGCGCCTTTTGGTCGGCTGGCGAAAGTCGATCAAAAAAGCTGAGGTCGAGGTGCCCATTGTCGGGGGCAATGCCGGTGAGACGGCAAAAGTAGCGGTTGGCAAACAACACTGGGTAGGGCTGAGGCTGGCCACCTACCACCGTGGCCACATCCACCACCGCCATCACCAGATGGCTGTAGTGCTGAATCAGATCGAGCCAGGGCAGCACCGGACGCGCCTCGGCGCGATCGCGGCGATCAGGGGTCTCACCCTCCTGGCGATCGCGGTCTAAATCGCTCAAAGTATGGCTAAGACTAACCAGCGGTGGGGCTTCGGCGTCTGCCCCCCGGTCGGTGTCGATGCAGCGAGATTCGTTGGCCATAGTTGCGTTTGATTCACCCTTACAAAGTCTTACAAGGCAACCCAATGGAATTCCGAACCGCCGCTAAAATCTTTGTGGAATCCAAGGACTTTACAGGGATGCGGTAAACCTCATTCCCCCGATGTATTCCTGGATAGAGCCCTGTGCCCCAGCCCAGCGGCCGGGTGAACCCTTAACGTCTATGGTACCCAATTACGGCAGCTAACCTCCGCCAGCGGTTGTTTCGCTCCAGGTTAGAGCCTTAACCCTTTAGAATAGAGATTCCGCCCAAGGATTATCTTCCCCGCTGAGCTATGTTTGAAGCCCTGTCCGATCGCCTTGAATCTGCCTGGAAAAGCCTGCGTGGCCAAGACAAAATCAGCGAGTCTAACATCGATGGTGCCCTGCGCGAGGTGCGCCGCGCCCTGCTAGAGGCCGATGTTAACCTCCAGGTGATCAAAGATTTTATTGCCCAGGTTAAAGAAAATGCCTTGGGTCTTGAGGTGGTCAAGGGGGTTAGCCCCGACCAGCAGTTCATCAAAGTGGTGAACGACGAGCTGATTCGGCTGATGGGCGACACCAATGCTCCCCTGGCCGACTCGCCCGCCAAGCCTACCGTGGTGCTGATGGCGGGTCTGCAAGGTACCGGTAAAACCACTGCTACCGCCAAGCTGGCCTTGCATCTGCGCAAAGAAAACCGCAGCACTCTGCTGGTTGCCACCGACGTCTACCGCCCCGCAGCGGTCGATCAGCTGATCACATTAGGTAAGCAGATCGATGTGCCCGTATTTGAGCTGGGCACCGACGCCAACCCAGTGGACATCGCCCGCCAGGGCGTCGAAAAAGCCAGAGCCGACGGCGTGGATACCGTGATTGTGGACACGGCCGGGCGTCTACAGATTGACCCCAAAATGATGGCCGAGCTGGCCGATATCAAAACCGCCATCGACCCCGACGAAGTGCTGCTGGTGGTCGACGCCATGACCGGTCAAGAGGCCGCCAACCTCACCCGCGCATTCCACGACGAGATTGGCATTACCGGGGCCATTCTTACCAAGATGGATGGCGACGCGCGCGGTGGTGCGGCTCTGTCGGTGCGGCAAATTTCGGGCCAGCCGATCAAATTCATCGGCGTGGGCGAGAAGGTAGAGGCCCTCCAGCCCTTCTACCCCGAGCGCATGGCCTCCCGCATTTTGGGCATGGGCGACGTGCTCACCCTGGTCGAAAAGGCTCAGGAAGCAGTTGACCTTGGCGATGCCGAAAAGCTGACCCAGAAAATTCTCGAAGCCGAGTTTGACTTCGACGATTTTCTCAAGCAAATGCGCTTCATGAAGAGCATGGGATCCCTCGGCGGCATCATGAAGCTGATCCCAGGCATGGGCAAGCAAATTACCGGGGACATGCTGGAACAGGGCGAGGCCCAGCTCAAACGCTGCGAAGCCATGATCAACTCCATGACCACCCAGGAGCGCAAGCAACCCAACCTGCTCTCTAGCTCGCCCAGCCGTCGCCGCCGTATCGCCAAAGGCTCTGGTCACCAGGAAAAAGACGTAGGCAAGCTGGTCAGCGACTTCACCAAAATGCGCACGATGATGCAGCAGATGGGTCGCGGCGGCGGTCTGCCGGGGATGGGCGGCGGTCTGCCAGGGATGGGGGGTGGTTTCCCCGGAATGGGTGGCGGCATGCCCGGTCTACCGGGCATGGGCGGTGGGGCTCAGCCGGGCTTTCGCCCGCCTAGCAATAAAAAACAGAAAAGCCAGAAGAAAAAGAAGGGCTTTGGCCAATTGTAGGGGTTCAGTCTGTTAGAGCAATAAATTTAAATGGCTGTCTAGAGAGACTGGAGGGGGTGGATCTGTGCCTGTGGCTTGTACAGATTCAAGGATGTGAAGACAAGAGCTGCTGGTGAACTTAACCTCTATTACGTACCAAAGCAGATTTGGAGCGCATCATGCCGCCGCTCCAACACCACCTCGGCGATTTACCGCTGGCCAGCGACTACGCCACAGCCGCTCTTGGCTGTGCTGATGCTTAGCTTCCCGAACTCTGGCTCTGGCTTTCGCCCCGCCTGGCTTGCGAGATAATATTGGCTCGTGGCACTATCTGCTGAGCCATGCTTGGCCATCTGGCCTGTTTCTCATTTGCCTGCTCTGGCGCTTGACGGTCATAGGGGCCGCTGTCAGTCTTGGCAGGATAAGTATCCTTCTATACCCTGCTCTCTAGGGGTAGGCCTTGTTCTCCCAGCCGGTACTAAACAGCGATCGCGATAACGTAACGACGTACTGGCTGGTGAGTTGCCTGGCGATCGCTAGAATGGGCATGTGCTGTTCTTCTTGACCTAGTAATGAAAATAGGGCTAAAGCGAGAGCCTCTGACCAAAAACTCTTATGGCAGAGGCTCTCGCTTTTTCTTTACTCGCGGTGCAATTCAGACCCTACTGACTAGTAACACTAAAGATCTTTGTTCTTTCTTGCAGAAATAGGGGCGAAAGCGAAAATGGATATTTTTGCTAAGCTGGCCCTACCAAACTAGCTGCATTCATGGTGTTGTTGAAAGTGACATAGGTAGAGCTTAAGCTGAAACTATCCGGTGAATTGCCCATAATATAGGCAATTGCATCATCTCTATAGAACAAGGCTGTATCCTGTCTAGTGGAGGAAAGGGCGCCTAGGCGATAGTCAGAAATTTGACCAGCAAGCTGAATTTTATCTTCAGCTCGATTAAAACCCAAAATCTGCAGCCGACCGCCTCCCCGATAGAAAGCACCGGTCACATCTCCAAGAATGATTCTATCTCTCCCAGCTCCTCCGGTGAAGGTATCATAACCAGAATCGCCGATGAAGGTATCATCTCCATCACCGCCATAGACCGTGTCATTTTCGGGTTTATCCCTATCTCCGCCCCAAAGGATATCATTCCCAGCGTCACCGTATAGAATGTCACCTCCGTAACCACCAATTAAAATGTCATTACCTGTGCCCCCTAGAAGCGTGTCATTGCCACCTTTACCATCTATATAATCGTTGCCGCCTCTTCCCTCAAGTCGATCTCCACTAGCCCCGCCGGAAATTCTGTCATTGCCCTCAGTGCCCACAACTTGAGTATTACGGAAGAAGGAAGTGTAATTACCCGCGATAAAATCCATATTAGAGTTCTGCAGTTTCCCCAACGAACCAATTTTGTTCTCTAGGAATTGAGAAACTTTAATTGCCCAATGGATACCATTGTTTACACCAAAGATTGCCCCACCGTCAAACCCAGCAAAATTTTTCTCAAAGCGGGTTCCCGAGATGTTGGCATAAGTCTCCGATTGTGCATCAAAAATTGCCCCGCCCATCCCACTAGTAGAGCTAGTTGCCTTATTAAGGGAAAACAAGCTATCGGTAATATTGATGGGGGTTCTGCCATCATAGTAAAGCCCGCCACCTTTCATATCTGCGGCGTTGTTGATGACCTGTGTTCGGTTAACCTTTGCAGGACCAAACAAGAGCATACCGCCACCCTGTGCTACTCCTTGGTAATTTTTAGAAACCACATTGTTTTTAACAATGGTGTCTTCAACTAGCACATTGTCATGATCATATCCCCAAATTCCTAGCCCACCCCCCATACCGGTAGCTTTATTACCATCAAATAGGCTAGTACGGACGATGACATTACGACCAGGACCAGTGCCAACGGACGCCCCTGCCGGCAAATAGCGGGCATCGATAGGGCGGCTGCCTCCATCCACATACAATCCACCACCAAATTTTTGGCTAGTGTTATTAATGAATTTTGAACCTTCTATAAGGGTCTCCGTAAAGGTAGTTGCAACTGCACCTCCATAGACTCCCTTATTCCCTGTAAACTCACTATTTTTAATAACGACCTTGCTGCCGTCCGAAAGTGCACTAATTCCCCCTGCAGAAGAGTACATTGTCGTTGCATCTGACGCAGCAATAACAGCAACGGCAGAGTTGCCAATGAATTTACTATTAGTGACGACCAGATTGCTGCTCGACCTGAGTGCCACAGCTCCAGCCTTAGCAACGTTGTTGTAGAAACCCACATTATCAATTGCGATATTGCTGCGGATTCCCCCATCAATTGCTCCACCGAGATCGTTGGGAATATAACTGTCCCTTAAAGTTAGGTTTTTTATATTGAAGCCAATCCCTGGCTGGCTTGTGTCGGTTGTTGATCTAACTGCAAAGATCCGGCTTGTTTTATTGCCGCTGATGGTTAAATTTGTGACACCAGCGCCATCGATTGTGAGATTTTTATCAATGTTGATTCCTCCGCTTGTTAGGCGAATAGTTTGAGAAGCTAAGCTGGATGAAAATCGGATGATGTCGCCTGCTCGGGCATTTTTGATGGCTGTTCTTAGCGAGCCTTCTCCGTTATCTAAATTGTTAGTTACCAGAAGAGTAGCCATAATGATTCTCCAAAAAATGCAGGCAAAATGATGCGTGATACCAAGCCAACTGTGGTTTGTGTCTTGACAAAACCAGTTGTGTTCAGCGCAAAGTTAGTCTTTTGATGGCATCAAAAGACCTAGTGACTAAATAACCCCATGCAATTTTGATTGGGCAAAGACGAGCAGTACGTCTTTTGCTCAATATGCACTTACACCTTGTTTAAACGATGCACTAACAGGCTTACCTTCACGGCAAGTCTAAGAGGTATGTGTTCGTTTCAGGAGTTGCTTTATCAAGATCAGTGAGTACTAACCAACTAGCTTGAAAATCCTTCCGACTCAGGTATCGGTAAAGCTGCCTGATCGCTAAGCTTTAAATCTTTGGCATCATGATGTACAACTTGACTAAAATCTTGAGGGCGCTGAGGTGCGCCGACAAAAGTTTCTAACACTGAAGCAGTTTATCATTCTAAAGTTGCCTTGACGACTGATTGAAAGCGTCGATTGAACTTTGGTAGATTTTGATTGAAATACTCGGTGTGCTCAATAGTGACGTTGCTGTTGGTAGTGCACTCACTAGCTGACTTGCTTTACCCCTTGCTACAAATTAAACCACAAATAAGCATGTGTCTACGGCATGATTACCGTGTAGGCAAGGAAAAATGTTACCGGACTACTTCAGGGTTTCCCCGTAGATGACTAGAAAAAGGGCATTAAGTTCCCGCACTCACAACTATTTTTGCCTCGATATTATGAATTGAGAAGTGAAGCTGTAAACGCGATATTCTCTCGTCGCCCCCAAAAATTTCCCATTCTGGAAGACTTTGAGATTCTATCTGCCTCAAGGGTTGGAAATTTGGGGACCAATCATACCTGCATTAAGCAGGGCCGTTTTTCGCCATTCTCGCGATGCTTCTATGTTTTTTGAGGTCACCCTACAGATTGCGCGATCGCTGCCACAAGTTCAACTCCGGCACATCCACGCTGGGCGGCAGGCTGAGCAACCAGTCGATGGCGGAGGTGATCACCGTGATGGGAATGGGTGTTTGCGGACCGAATCGGCCTTCCTCAATATCAAGCAGGACTTCCTCGGTGGCCACGTTGCCGGGGTTGATGACGGTAAAGCCGATATTCTGACCGTCCAGAGCCAGCCGCAGCGCCTGTACTGCGCCTCGCAGACCCAACTTTGAGGCGGTGTTGGCCACTTCTGCCGAGGGGCAGTTATCTAGCCCGCTGAGGGAACCGATGTAGATGGCTCTGGGGTTGGCAGTTTGGGTGAGATTTGCGGCTAGAGGTCGGGTAATTTCTATGGGCGCAATGGTGTTGACGCCAATCACAAAGCGCGTCTCCGCATCGGAGCTGGCTACAAAGTTGTAGCTGTCGGTAAACGCGCCCGCTTCCCACACGCCGCCCATAAACAGCAGAGCATCGACGGGGGTGTCGCCGAGGGTGGCTGCGATCGCCCCTACCCCCTCCGGCCCGGAAATATCCGTTTGGATCCACTGCCCCACCACGGCGGGGCTTCTGGAAACTGACCACACCTCATGACCGTGGCTAGCGAAATGCTGAGCCACGGCTGCCCCAATGCCGCGACTGGCCCCGACAACGACGATAGCTTTGGGGTCTTGGGTCATAGGCCTAAGCCTGGGTTTCTGGCACCTCTGGTTTTTGATTTACCACAAGCAACCCGCCGAGGGCAATGATAATCAGAGGAACGCCAAACACCCACCGCTGGCGATCGCGGGCCCGATCCTTCAGGGACTCCTGCACAAACGACTCGCCCTTCTCCATCTCCTGGTAGGAGAGGGTGTACGAAGACAGCTCGCGCAGGCGGTCTTCGCTGAGGGGGTCGCCCTGCCACCGACTGTTGCGCTCCAGCTGGGTAAGCTGCTGAATGTGGGCCTGCATCTCCCGTTCGCTGAACGTTGCCTCTGCCGCCAGTTGGCGTTCGCCATCGGTCAAAAAACGATCTTGCAGCTCAGGATAGTAGTGCTCAATCAGGCCCAGGAGGGGCTGGTCGGCGTGGGGGTTAAGCGTCAACCACAGCCCCGACAGTAGCGCCAGACCCAGCAGCCCCAGACCTGCGGCGGCGGTGGCTTGGGCCATGATCCGCTGGCGTTGCTCGGGCGGGCTGAGCACCAGCGGTTGCAGCAGGGTGGCGATCGCCAGCATGGCCCCAAAGGCACAGACAATGGTGGCCCCGGTGGGCAAATCCCACCCATAGGAAGCCCCAATGCCAAAGGCGCTGGTGAATAGCCCCACCGTCCAGCCCAGCAGCAGCTTGGACCAGACGCTGGTGCTGTAAAGGGTGCCTACCGCCGCTGGAATGATCAAAAACGAGAAGACCAGTAAGACACCTGCGATCGCAACCGAGCTGGTCACCACCACCCCAAAGGAAACGTAAAACAGAAAATCCCACAACCACAGTCGCCACCCTTTCGCTACAGCTTGCTCGGGGTCGAGGGAAATGGTCAAAAAGCGATCGCGAAACAGC
>DASQNN010000344.1:0-1716 GCA_035644955.1 Nodosilinea sp.
GATCGCGGCTCACTACCGCCGCCGGCCCTTTCAAGTCTGGGCACGCTTTCTGGGCATTTTCTTGCCGCTGATCAACTTTTTTGTCCAGATCTGGCTCGATCGCCGCGCCGGCCGCAGCGTTCAAAACGAGGTCAAGCGGGCCGCCCAGCTGCGCAACATGCTCACCAACCTCGGCCCCGCCTACATCAAAATTGGCCAGGCCCTCTCCACCCGGCCCGACCTGGTACCGCCGGTTTTTCTAGAAGAGCTGACTACGCTGCAAGATCAGATTCCGCCCTTCCCCACCGCGATCGCCTACCGCTTCATTGAAGAAGAACTGGGGGCACCCCCCAGCCAGATCTACGCCGAAATTTCTGAAAACCCGATCGCAGCGGCGTCGTTGGGGCAGGTCTACAAAGGCAAACTGCACAGCGGCGAAGACGTAGCTATCAAGGTGCAGCGCCCCGGTCTGGCTCGGAATATTGCCCTCGATCTGCACATTCTGCGGGGGCTAGCCCGCTTTGCCACCAACCGCATCAGTCAGATTCGCAGCGACCTGGTGGCTATCCTAGACGAGTTTGGCGAGCGCATCTTCGAGGAGATGGACTACACCCACGAAGGCGAAAACGCCCAGCGCTTTGCCAGCCTCTACGGCCACATTGCCGACATCTACGTGCCCCACATTCACCCCCAGTACACCGCCCGCCGGGTGCTGACCATGGAGTGGATTGAGGGCACCAAGCTGACCAATATTGACCAACTCAACCACCTCGGTATTGACGCCACTCACCTGATTGACGTGGGGGTGCAGTGCTCACTGCGGCAGCTGCTAGAGCACGGCTTTTTTCACGCCGACCCCCACCCCGGCAACCTGCTGGCCATGGCCGACGGCAAGCTGGCCTACCTCGACTTTGGCATGATGAGCGAGGTCAAGCCCTACCAGCGCTACGGCCTGATTGAGGCGGTGGTGCACATGGTCAACCGCGACTTTGAGGGGCTGGCCAACGACTACGTGAAGCTAGAGTTTCTTACCCCCGACACCGACCTCAGCCCGATTATTCCGGCCCTGGCCAATGTGTTTAGCAACGCCCTGGGGGCTAGCGTGGCCGAGCTTAACTTCAAGAGCATTACCGATGAGTTTTCGGCCCTCATGTACGAGTACCCGTTCCGGGTGCCCGCCTACTACGCACTGATTATTCGCTCGCTGGTAACCCTGGAGGGCATTGCCATCAATGTGGACCCCGAGTTCAAGGTGCTGAGCAAGGCCTACCCCTACGTGGCCAAACGACTGCTGACCGATTCATCGCCGGAGCTTCGCGCTTCGCTGCAAGACCTGCTGTTTAAAGATGGCAACTTTCGCTGGAACCGGCTGGAAAATCTGCTGCGCAACGCCCGCAACAGCGACGACTACGATATGGACCGGCTGATTGACCAAACCCTCGGGTTTTTGTTCTCAGAGCGGGGCTCGTTTTTGCGCGATCGCATTGTTTCAGAGTTGGTCAGCGGCCTCGATAACTTTGGCCAAAACACGGTGCAAAACTTGACCACTGCCGTACAGCGTCGTCTGGGACTCAAGAGCAATCTGCCTCCAGCGGCGACGGTCGCCCCCAGCGACCTCGACCACCTCCGTCGCATTCTCGACCTGCTGAAAGATACCCCCGGCTTTGACGCTGCCCAGGTGGCCACCCGCATTCCGGCCCTGCTGTTTAAGCCCGAAGCCCAGGCCATGGGCCAGCA
>DASQNN010000345.1:0-4431 GCA_035644955.1 Nodosilinea sp.
CGAACGCTCCCCGGCTACTATCGATGACCTAAAAACCCTGGTGAATGACGTCACCAAAGCCCAGGGGGTCAAAAAAGGGCTAGTGATGAAATCGATGCGGGCGGCCCTCATGGGTGCTCTCCAGGGGCCAGACCTGATGGAATCGTGGCTGATTCTGCGGCAGCGTGGGTTTGATGTACCGCGCCTAAAGGAGTCGCTGGCGCTGAGCTAGCCTGCGCCAGTGGGCCATTACACCCAGGGTAATGGCCCCCAGCAGCAGCATGAGGCCCCCGGCCAGACCGTAGGTGGCGGCTAAACCTACCTGCTGGCTGAGGGGCTGACTCACTAGCGGCGATATAAACTGGCCAAAGAAAAAGCTGGTGGTGAGGCCGCCCAAAATGCGGCCTCGCAGGGCCGCTGGGGTAGACGACGTGAGGCAAACGGTCATATTGGGGGTAAAGAGGCCTAGGCCCAGGCCTGCGATCGCCAGCCCCACTAACACTCCCCCATAGCTCGATGCCTGACTGATCACCACGTAGCCCACCCCCATCAGCCCAAAGGCCAGAGCGTAGATGGCGGTAAAGGTGAACCGCGCCTTGAGCTTTTGGTAGCTGAGCGAGCTGCTGGCGGCGGCTAGGGTGGCCAGGGCGATCGCAAGCCCGCTCTGCGACCCATTGGCACCACTCAGCTGCTGCAGATAGAACGGCAGCTGCACCGGAATCATGTAAAACACGATTTGGGTGAGCAGGGCGATCGCAAAGGTTGCCCCCAGCAAGACCCTCGGGACAGTTTCCGGGTTGGCGACGGCCAGGGCCTTGGCCTCGGCGCGGCTAACCCGCACTGGTTCGGGCAGGACCAGCAGCACCAGCGGCAGCAGCAGCCAGGCCGTCATATAAATCAAAAACGGAAATCGCCAGCTGATATCGGCCAGGTAGCCCCCCAGGGTGAGAAACAGCACGCCGCCCAGGGCCATAAACGCCGCCTGTACCCCCAAAAACTGGGCTCGGGCAGCCCCCAGGTAATAGTCGGCAACCAGGGTGGTAGCGGTGGTCATAATGCCCGCCACACTCAGGCCCAGCACCAGTCGCCCGACCAAAATCCACCCAATATCATTCAAGAAAAAGCCCGAACTGCCGGCCAGGCCGTAGGCAAACACCGACAGCGCCAGCCAGCGCTTGCGCCCAAAGCGATCGATAATCGTGCCTGCGATCGGGGCACCCAGGGCAATAAATAGGGCTGGCACCGTTAGGACTAGCCTCACCCAGTAGTCGGCGTTGGGCACCTCGGCGAAGTGCTGGCGCATGGCAGGCAGCGAGGGAGCGATCGTGGCCCCGGCCATGACGGTCAGAGTGCTGACCAGTAGCAGAGTAGCTTTTACCCAAACTGTTTCAGAATGGCGAGGTTGCATCTAATGGCTCCTGGGCCTCAGTAAGGTTTCTAAGCGTATTCCATGGAAAAAAATGTTCTGGTCAAGAGCGCGAACCCAGCCCGGTGGACCGATCACGATGAAACCCCGGCTAGGTTTTAGCGGCAGCACCCTAAGCTCGATAACCCGCTAAAGTAAACAGTAGAGGAGAAGCCAGGCAAACGCCATGTATAGCCATAGTCCCGTTGGTCAAGACACTAAGAAACCCTAAAACCATTTGAACGTCTATCTGGGAACTGGATCAACCAGACTGGCTACAGCTATAGGTTATTGCCCTCAGGTGCCGTTAATGTTCAGCTTGGGTTTGCCCGAGTTCCGTTGATTACGTTACATTAAGTAAAGATTTATCTCATATTCCCTTTCCCCGAATTGAAGTTCTGCCCCACCCCACCCGGTAACCCACGGTTTCCAGGCATGATGGACGTAGGGCCAAACTCGGTCACCACCCGTTAACCGAACAACCGTTAACACTGTGCACGTTAGTCAATAGAGGCCATAGGTATGAAATTTTCGTGGCGAGTAGCCTTACTGTGGACCCTGCCGCTGCTGGTAGTGGGGTTCTTTTTGTGGCAAGGAGCGTTTTCATCGGCCCCGGCCGACACGGGTCGCAATGCGGCCAATACCCGCCTGACCTATGGTCGCTTTCTCGACTATCTCGACGCCGGGCGGGTGACGGCGGTTGACCTCTACGACGGCGGCAGAACGGCCATTGTCGAAGCCGTTGACCCTGACCTAGACAGCCGGGTGATGCGCTGGCGGGTAGACCTGCCGGGCAACTCCCCCGACCTGGTGAGCCGTCTGCGCACCGCTAATGTCAGCCTTGACTCCCATCCGCCCCGCAACGATGGCGCTCTGGTGGGTGCCCTCGGCAACCTACTATTTCCGCTGCTGCTAATTGGCGGCCTGTTCTTTCTGTTTCGCCGCTCCAATGGGTCTATGGGTGGCCCTGGCCAGGCAATGAACTTTGGCAAGTCTAAGGCCCGCTTCATGATGGAGGCCAAGACCGGCATCATGTTCGACGATGTGGCCGGTATTGACGAAGCCAAAGAAGAACTGGAAGAAGTTGTCACCTTTTTGAAGAAGCCCGAGCGCTTTACGGCCATCGGTGCACGCATTCCTAAAGGGGTGCTACTGGTGGGCCCTCCGGGTACGGGTAAGACTCTGCTGGCCAAGGCGATCGCAGGGGAAGCAGGCGTTCCCTTCTTCAGCATCTCCGGTTCTGAGTTTGTGGAAATGTTTGTGGGCGTAGGGGCTTCCCGCGTGCGCGACCTGTTTAAGAAAGCCAAAGAAAACGCTCCCTGCATCATCTTTATCGATGAGATTGACGCTGTGGGTCGTCAGCGGGGTGCGGGCATTGGCGGCGGCAACGACGAGCGAGAGCAAACCCTCAACCAGCTGCTGACCGAGATGGACGGGTTTGAGGGCAACACCGGCATCATCATCATTGCCGCTACCAACCGGGCCGACGTGCTCGACTCGGCCCTGCTGCGTCCCGGTCGCTTCGATCGCCAGGTGATGGTTGACCCGCCCGATATGAAAGGCCGGCTCGAAATTCTCGAAGTCCACGCCCGCAACAAAAAGCTGTCCGAAGATATTTCCCTCGATGCGATCGCCCGCCGCACCCCTGGTTTTACCGGGGCCGACCTGGCTAACCTGCTCAATGAGGCGGCCATTCTCACCGCCCGTCGCCGCAAAGACGCCATGACCATGGCCGAGGTTGATGACGCTGTAGACCGTGTGATCGCCGGTATGGAGGGCACTCCCCTGGTCGACAGCAAGAGCAAACGACTGATCGCCTACCACGAGATTGGCCACGCCATTATCGGCACCCTGGTGAAAGATCACGACCCCGTCCAGAAGGTGACGCTGATTCCTCGGGGGCAGGCTCAAGGTCTGACCTGGTTTACCCCCAGCGAAGAGCAGATGCTGATTTCTCGGTCCCAAATTTTGGCCAGAATCACCGGTGCCCTGGGGGGCCGTGCCGCTGAGGATGTCATCTTTGGCGATGCGGAAGTGACTACCGGTGCCGGCAACGACCTGCAGCAGGTGAGCAACATGGCGCGGCAGATGGTCACCCGGTTTGGCATGTCTGACCTGGGTCCCCTCTCCCTCGAAAGCTCCCAGGGCGAAGTGTTCTTGGGGCGCGACTGGCTCTCTCGTTCGGAATATTCCGAGGAGGTGTCATCCCGCATTGATGGTCAGGTGCGCACCATCGTGGATCACTGCTACACCAATGCCAAGCGCATCATGGAGGAAAATCGCGCTCTTGTCGATCGCCTGGTTGACCTACTGGTGGAGCGAGAAACCATCGACGGCGACGAGTTTCGCCAGATCGTTTCGGAGTACACCTCGGTGCCTGAGCAGCAGCAGTTTGTGTCCCAGCTGTAGGGACTGACTGTTTTCATTCAGCTAAGGCTCGTCCTTCGGGGCGGGCCTTTTTAGATGCAATCCGGCTTTGCTATGCCTCGCCCGACCCTTTACGTAGCTATTACCAACCATGGCTATGGCCATGCCACCCGCACGGCGGCCATAGCGGCGACGGTGAAAGCCCTGCACCCTGAGGTCGACCTGGTGCTGGCCACCACGGCCCCCCCCTGGCTGCTCGACGAGTATTTGCCGCTGGCCTACGAGTACCGCCCGGTGGCCTTTGATATTGGGGTGCTCCAGGCCGACAGCCTCAGCATGGATCTGCCCGCTACCCTAGCTCAGCTCAAGGTGATTCAGGCCCGCCAGTCGGAGACGGTGGCGGCCGAGGCAGGCTACCTGAGGCAGCGGGGGGTAGACCTGGTGCTGGCCGATATTCCGCCGCTGGCCACGGCGATCGCCCACGCGGCCAACATCCCCTGCTGGATGGTGAGCAACTTTGGCTGGGATTTTATCTATCGGGGCTTTGGCCCAGGGTTTGAGCAGGTTGCCGCCTGGATTGGGCAGTGCTTTGGCCAGTGCGATCGCCTGTTTCGGCTGCCCTTTCACGAACCGATGGCGGCGTTTCCCGTAGTTGAAGATGTCGGCCTGGTTGGCGGCAC
>DASQNN010000346.1:0-7077 GCA_035644955.1 Nodosilinea sp.
GGCCACCACCGAGGCTGCCCTAGAGACTGAGGCTGCCCTAGAGACGACTGACGATCTCTCCGCCACCGACTTCGACCTCGATGTGGGCCTTGCTGAAGCGCCCGCTGCCGATTCCTCGGCGACCGAACTAGACTTCGATCTGGGTCTACGCGAAGATTCCACCCCCAATCTCTCCGCCCCTGAACCAGATTTCGATCTGGGCCTGGCCACTCCCCCTGCCGATGAGTTCGATCTAGATAACTCTGACTTTGACCTGGAGTTTGGCGCCGAGGCCACGGCCCCCGATGCTGGCCTAGAGACTACCGACGCTCTAGACCTGAACTTTGAATCGGAGTTTGAAGAGACGGGCTTCGACCTGGGGCTAACGGAAACCTCTGCCGAGACTGCCGCGATCGCAGACTTCGACAACCTCGAAACCGACGACTTAACCTTCGACCTCAATGCACCCGCGGCCCCGCCGCCGCCGGCCGATGTAGACACCGACCTAGATGATCTGTGGGGCGATAGCGACAATAGCCTGGCCACCCCTGGAGCAGCCTCCACCGACCTACCGGCGGCAGATGACTTTGAGTCCTTTGACGACAGCCCAACCTCGAGGGCGATCGACCCCGACGAATGGCCCAATCTAGACCTTGTGCTCGATGACGTGGACGCTGAAGCAGAGGCCAATACCAATACCGTCAACACCGAAGCCAATCCAGAGGCGATCGGCTTTGAAGCGGATGGCTTCCCCGATTTTGAGTCGGAGGGCTCCCTAGAACCAACCGGCAGTTCAGAGGACCTGTACCCAGACCTAATGGCGTCGGAGAACCTGGCCTTTGAAGGCCTAGAGTCTACCGGTGACTTCGACCTAGCAATGGGCGAAGCCGACGATTGGACCGCCGCGCCCGACCTCTCCCTTGACACCGAGGCCAACGCCGACCTGGGTGACTATGCTGACCTAGACCTGGACACCGCCGACTTCGATCGGGTTAAAGACGATTCTGCCGCAGCCCTAGACGCTCCGTTTACCGACGCCCCATTTACTAACGACTTCGATCTTGCAGGGGCAGACGATCTATCCCCTGATCTGCTGAGCCTAGATCCATTGGCTGCCGATGAGGGCACATCTACCAGCTTTGACCCAGAATTAGGCACCGAATTGGGCACAGAGTTTGGCCCCGAATTGGGCACAGAGTTTGACCCAGAATTGGGCACAGAGTTTGGCACCGAATTGGGCACAGAGTTTGGCACCGATTGGGCCGCACCTGCCGCAGACCTCGACTTTACAGATTCACCGACACCCGCTTGGGAAGAGGGTGCGAGTGACTTTGACAGTGACCTGGTGCTAGATGCCCCCGACGAGTTTGATGCCAACCTAGGCCCTGAGTTTGACCCTGCCCTGGCGTTTGACCCCCGGGCAGATGCCACCGACGCTGCCCCTAATCCCTTTTTGGCGGAAGCGTTTCTACCCGAAGCAGAAACCTCTCAGCCCATCGATGTTTCCGAATTTGAGCCCGAATTCGATGTGGAGGGAGGCGACCTCAACGCCTTCGCTCCAGACGCCTATGGCCAAGCGGCCGACGCCGACTTACCCTTCTCCACCATGGAGCTGGACCAAACCGCCGAGGGAGAGTTTGGGCCTGGGTTAACCCTAGACAGCAGCCCCGACGATCTAAACGCCTACGACAATGCCTTTGGCCTAGAGCAGCCCGAGATCTATCCTCCCGGAGCCGACCTCACCTCAGTCCCGCCAGAGTTTACCGCCGCCACCGACGATCTGGCCTTTGAGTCGGTTGAGTTTGAAGGCGATGACTTTAGTAGCTCTGGGTTTGAAGACCCAGGATTCAGCGATGCAGGATTTGGCCAGGAGCCAGGCGTTGAGACTTCACCCTTTAACGATGAGGTCAGCTTTGGCGATGAAGGCTTTGGCATCGCAGCCTTTGATAACGAGAGCTTTGGCAACGAAGGCTTTGACAACGAAGGCTTTGACGGGGAGGATGTGTTCAGCGACAGCCCCGAAGACAGCAACGGCTTCATCCAAGACCACAACGATGTCGGCCTAGATGACGAGCCTGACGCCACCGACGACTTTATCCAGGAGTTTGGCTCAGACCCCTCTACCCACGTTGCCCTCACCCCTGATCAGTTTAATGACGACGGCAGCGTCCGCCGCTCTAGAAGCTCAAACCTTCCCCTGCGGCTGATTTTGGGCCTGGGCCTAGGGGCTTTGGTGCTGGCTTTGGCAGGGCTTCTGCTCAGTGGCCTGCTGGGTCGGCTGCGCCAGCCTAGCCCTGGGGGCGACCCGGTGGTCACCGAACCGGCGACCCCTGACCCGGGTGCTGCGCCCCAAGCGCCCCCCGACCCTGCCGCCGTGGAAGAGACTGACCTGTTTAGGCAGGCGGTTAACGCGGCCCAAACGGCCGCTAACCAGGCCCAAACGGCCACTACCGCAGACCAGTGGCAGGCCGTTGCCGACTCCTGGGCCGCCTCTATCGCCCTGATGGAGCGGGTACCCGAGGCAGACCCCAACTATGCTGTCGCCCAGCAGAAGGCTGTGGAATATCAACCCAACCTCAACTATGCTCAGCAAAATGCTGCGCGCTTGCGGTAGGCTTCTATTCTCGGTAGCAAGACGCGTCAACCCAGGCCAAAATCGGAGAGGGGGCTTAGGTGTCGGCGTCTTGCGAGTACAGCGCGCTGTTCTGCCCAGCCGGCCACAAAGTCTAGGGCTGCAATTTTCCACAGCCTAGGGTCGCCGGGTAGAATGGGACGGTTGTATTCAGACCAAAGCCTTGATTGAACGCTATACCCTGCCCGAAATGGGCAACCTCTGGACCGACGACTACAAGTTTAAGACCTGGCTGCGGGTCGAAATCGCCGTGTGCGAGGCCCAGGCTGAACTGGGCTACATTCCAAAAGAGGCGGTAGAGGAAATCAAGGCCAAGGCTAAGTTTGACCCCAAGCGCATTCTCGAGATCGAAGCCGAGGTGCGCCACGATGTGATTGCCTTTCTCACCAACGTCAATGAGTACGTGGGCGATGTGGGTCGCTACATTCACCTGGGCATGACTAGCTCTGACATGCTCGATACGGCCCTGTCGCTGCAAATGGTAGACAGCCTCCAGGTGATCATGACTCACCTGGAGAATCTGATTCAGGCGATTCGCTATAGGGCTCAGGAACACCGCGACACGGTGATGATTGGTCGCTCCCACGGGATTCACGCCGAGCCGATTACCTTTGGCTTTAAGCTGGCGGGCTGGCTGGCCGAGATGCTGCGCCACCGAGAGCGGCTGGCCCATCTGCAAGACGCGATCGCCGTGGGCAAAATTTCTGGTGCCGTAGGCACCTACGCCAACATTGACCCCAACATCGAGGCCCTGGCCTGCCAAAACCTGGGGCTGCGCCCCGACACCGCCTCCACCCAGGTGATCTCTCGGGATATTCATGCCGAGTTTATGAACGCTCTGGCGCTGCTTGGTGCCTCCATCGAGCGGTTTGCGGTAGAAATTCGCAACCTGCAGCGCACCGACGTGCTGGAAGTGGAAGAGTTTTTCTCGAAAAAGCAGAAGGGTTCGTCGGCCATGCCCCACAAGCGCAACCCCATTCGCTCAGAGCGACTGACCGGCATGGCGCGGATTCTGCGGGGCAACGCCATGGCGGCCTTGGAGAACGTGGCCCTGTGGCACGAGCGCGACATCTCCCACAGTTCGGTGGAGCGGGTGGCCTTTCCCGACAGCTGCATTCTCACCCACTTTATGCTGGTGGAGACCACCGGGCTGATTAAAAATCTGCTGGTCTACCCCGAAAACATGGCCCGCAATATGAACGTCTACGGTGGCGTGGTGTTTAGCCAGGGGGTGCTGCTGGCCCTGGTGGATAAGGGCCTGGCGCGGGAAGAGGCCTATGCGATCGTGCAGTCCTGTGCTCATCAGGCATGGAATACCGACGACGGTAACTTCCGAGCGCTAATTGAGGCCGATGAGCGAGTAACCACCCACCTGTCGACAGAAGACATTGCCCACTGTTTTAGCCCCGATCGCCACCTGCGCAATCTCGATCAGGTTTACCAGCGTCTAGGGATTTAGGCTGTATGGGCCTACCCCTGTAAAGGTGGTGCAGGTCGAAGGGTAGGATCGCTAGGACTGCCAGCTGAGCCCAGGACTGAAAGTCCAAGGCTCAGAGCAGAAATCCTCTGAAGAGGATTAGCTAGCTTTGTACCTCAGTTTGCTTTAGCAGACTTCAGCGATGAGCCCGGGAGTCAACTCCCGGGTGATCGGGGCCGGAGTTCCCGATTCATAGCCATTCTGAAGATTTCCCTGCATTGATTGGTCCCCTTAACAGGGATAGCTGTATAGGCCTTGGGCCTATGGGCCTTGGGCCTATGGGCCTTAGGCTATACAGCCTGGCCAGCACTATATAGCCATCGCCAGCATGGTTAGACCAGAACCTATGCGCTTGAAGCGGTGGCTATAGGCCGTTGCGCTACTTTAGTTCTCAACCACGGCAAAGGATAGTGCCCTAGACGTGAAGGGATGACTTTTAGATACCTTAAATTGTTGCAATCGCGCAATCTTTCCATGAAGGTACTGAGTTAGCCGTAGCCTACAGGCCTGGTGGTTGATAGTTTATACAGGTTGAGCAAGTAGCTCAATTCAACGTTGGAGATCCCTCAGCGATATACGCCTACTGAGGGGTTGCGCCTAATTTTTCTTGTGGGAGTATAGAGCGGGCATCCCATAGTCAATGTGGGTCAACGATGGTCGCATATCGCGTCTGCACGGTTGTCTCAAAAACATTTTACCCGCATGAATTATCACATTGTGCTTCATCGCGAGATGGACTTAGAGGCTCAGGCTAAGCAAGCCAGGCTTGGTCAGTCTCCTCGTCATGCTATGGGGCAACTGGCTCAACGCTTGGGGGCCACCGTTCATGTTCCCCATTCTCAACTTCACATTCAACGACAGGATTACTTCTTGAGCAAGCTGATAGGCTCTCCAGAGAATTGGGCTCTAGCGCGAGAACTGGTCTGCCAGGTCGGGCCAGAGGATACAATTTTTTGTAATAGCGCCGCTGCGGGGCTGCCTCTGGCTGGGCTGCTGAAGGACCACCCTAACCGGCCTAAGCTGGCTATCTTTGCCCACAATCTCGATCGCCCCCGCAGCCGTGTCGCTCTTCGGGTGCTGCGGGCGGCATCAAGAGTAGATTGGTTTATAGCTTGCTCTAAGTATCAAGCAAACTTCTTAAAGCAATACCTCAAGGTCCCAGATGAGCGAGTGACCTTTATTTGGGATCAGACCGACCTCACGTTTTTTTCGCCCGGACCGCCATCACCCCAAAAGCAGCGACCGATAGTTATGAGCGTTGGGCTAGAAAAACGAGACTATCGCACCCTAGCAGCCGCGACGGCGGATCTGCCGATCGATGTTAAAATCAGCGGCTTTTCTCAGGATGCTGCGAAACGAAAAAAGGCCTTTCCAGAGGTGCTGCCCCCTAATATGAGCCACCAATTCTATGAATGGCCTGACCTGCTGCAACTCTATCGCGATGCAGATGTTGTTGTTGTTTCAACCTTTCCTAACCGCTATGCCGCTGGTGTACAGGGCATGATGGAGGCGATGGCCTGTGGCCGCCCAACGGTGGTCACCCAAACAGAGGGCTTAGGAGCTTACCTAGCCGACAATGAGGGTGTGGTTCAAATTAGGCCTGGGGATGCGGTGGCCATGCGTCAGGCCATTGTACAGCTCTTAAACCACCCAGAGCAGGCTAATCATGTGGGCAAAAGGGCGGCAGCGATCGCCCTGGAGCGGCACAACAGCGACTGCCATGTAGAGACTCTGGCTCAGGGGCTAAAAAAGCTGTGGGGTGCCCTCGAACACCAGTCGTTAAGCCCATGCACTCCTCTAAGCTGACTCAACAGCGCTCTATTGCTGATTGAACTTTCTATAGAAGGTGTGGTACCAGCAATATACCAAGTAGCGCCTGTTGATTTAACAACTAACTGGGCCAGCGGCATTGTTATAAGTCTGGGGGCGATCGCCCTGGGTATTGCCCTGTTGATGATCACTGCGATCGTTCATCGGGCCGAAATCACAGCCTTAGGAACCGGGCAATTCCCTAGCTCAACTGCTGTGGCCCGTTAATCTTGGGTTGGCGACGGCGAGCGTAGCTCTATTTGGCCTGGTAGCCTTGATAAAGATTCTCTAAGCAATGTCTTGCCAGGTGGAGTTTGTGGACGGAGTGTTGTTCATTCCGTTTTTCTTTGTGTGCATGGGGCTGCTCAACCGGCCGGTGTTCATGGAGTCGCTGACGACCAACCTGGCCTTTACCCTGACCCTTGCAGCCTCATTCTCACAAGTTTTTGGCCGCCTTAGGGACCAAGCCCTCTTTCGGCTATCGGTGGGCGCAAGCTTCCATCATGTGGTCGCTGCAACCCCACCAGGGCGTCGGCCAGGGTCGCTGCCCTGGTGGGGTTGCAGCAGGGCACGAGAGCCAGCATAGGTCACCTATAGAGTCGACTTGGCCTTATCCGACCGCTGAAACACGTCTTCTAAAGAGGCGCGCTTGCCGTCAGCTTGGTTAGTGCGCAGCCCGTTGAGAATGTTGGCCAGCACGGCATCTATAGAAAATCGACCGCCGCCATTGATGAGGAAAAACAGGAAAATAGCTGCGTAGAGGGCAGACAGTTCCAGATAGGGAATGCTCAGCCCTGCCACTTTGATGTGGTGATACATGGCCACCAGCATGGTGAAGAACAGCCCCAGCGCCGCCGGCCGGGTGAACAGCCCCAGCGCCACCAGGGGAGCGCCAATCAGCTCGGTAAAGGCCGCCATGTAGCTGAGAGTAATGGGAAAGGGCAGACCCAGGTAGGCCACGTAGGCCTGGGCAAAGCTTTCGATGTTAGCTAGCTTCTCAAGACCGTTATGAACCATAACGACACCGGCGACAACTCTCAGAATTGTCCAGGAAATCTGAAAGGCGATGTTGGTGGACTGATTGGGCTGAAGCGCAAGGCCGCCCAAGGATAGCAAGCGTTGCTGAGCAATCATAGGAGGTTAGAAAAATTAACTTCGTTATTAATTATCGTAACGAAAT
>DASQNN010000347.1:0-14437 GCA_035644955.1 Nodosilinea sp.
TCAGCGCTGACCCTACCGCACCAGGCGAGGATACAGCCGCCCGCAAAAGGCAATTAGCACCGCAGCGACGCCCACCAAAATCGAGAGGCTCAGCCCCAGGCTGTAGCTGCCTGCCGGTTCCACCAGCATCAGCTGGCGCAGGGCATCGACCATGTAGGTTAGCGGGTTGAGCCGCGACACCACCTGCAGCCAGGCGGGCATGATTTCAATCGGGTAAATCGCGTTACTGGCAAAGAACAGCGGCATCATCATCAGCTGCCCGACGCCCATCACCCGCTCGTGGGTCTGCGCCCAGCAGGCCACAATCAGCGAGAAGGTCGAAAACAGCGTCGCCCCCAGCATCACCACCAGGGCCACACCGAGAATTGCTGCGGGATTCCAGTTAATTCCCACCCCCATCAGCGCCGCCACGATATAGATAATGACCAGCTGCGACAGGCAGCGCACCCCCGCCCCGATCGCCTTGCCCAGCACCAGGGCCGACCTGGGCGCGGGGCTGACCATCAGCTTGTGCAAAATCCCCAGATCCTTCTCCCAAATCACCAGCAGCCCGGTGAAGATCGACATAAACAGCACGCTCTGAGCGAGAATGCCCGGTGTCATAAAGTCGATGTAGCTGAGGTTGCCGGTGGGAATGCCCCGCACCTGGGTAAACACCTGGCCAAAAATCGTCAGCCACAGCACCGGCTGCACGGCGCGGGTAAACAGCTGGATGGGGTCGTGGCGCAGCTTGCGCACTTCCAGCTCGGCGGCGACCAGGGCCTTGGCGATGAATTCTTCGACGGGGGCGGTAATGCGACCCCGGTTAGCCCAGGCGTTGGGCGGTGCGTCGTGTAGTTGACGTGTCACGGTAACTTCCTTCGGTTTCGGTAGTGAGCGGGTTGCGGGTGTAGTGAATGAACACGTCATCCATAGTGGCTTCGGGGGTGGCTTCGGAGTGGGGCACGGTGGCCTTGAGGGCGGCGGGGGTGCCGATCGCCACCTGCTGCCCTTGGTAGAGCATGGCGATGCGATCGCACAACACATCGGCCTCTTCCATAAAGTGGGTGGTGAGAAACACCGTGGTCTGGTAGTCGTGTCGCAGCTGCAAGATCAAGTCCCACATGGCTTTGCGGGCCACCGGGTCGAGCCCCACCGTGGGCTCATCAAGGAATAAAACCGGGGGCCGGTGCAGGGTGGCCTGGGCCATCTCTAACCGCCGAATCATGCCGCCAGAGTAGGTATTCACCAGCCGATGGGCCACCGTATCGAGTCCCACATAGGTCAGGGCGGCGTGGATGCGATCGAGCCGCTGTCGCCGGGGCACGCCGTAGAGCTTGGCCAAAATCAGCAGGTTTTCGTAGCCGGTCAGGGTGCTATCTACCGATAGCGCCTGGGGTACGTAGCCAATCCGCCGCTGCACCCCGGCGGGCTGGCGGCCAATATCAAAGCCGGCGATCGCGGCTCGACCACCGCTGGCGGGCAGCAGGGTGGTGAGCATTTTAATCAGCGTGCTTTTGCCCGCCCCGTTAGGCCCCAGCAGGCCAAAAATTTCTCCCGGCTCTACGGTAAGGCTAAACCTGTCTACGGCTATTTTGGGCGCTGCCTTAATGCCGTAGCGTTTAGTCAGTGCTTGAATTTCGATCATCGCCATAGGTCAATCACTGGGTACAGAAAACTCCTCAAAAATGCTGCTCAAGATGTCTAGCCCTGCCCTCACCTGCTGAAGCTGCACCTCAGACAGCCCCTCCAGGCGATCGGCCACGGTCTGCAACGTCGCGTCGTAGACCCGCTCCATCTCGGCTACGCCTGTAGGCGTCAGGGTGAGAATAATCCGCCGTCGCTCAGCGGGGTCGCTGATGCGATCGACCAATCCTCGCTGCACCAGGCGCTCCACCATGGCCGACATGGTGGGCCGGGTGACGTCTAAATAGTCCGCTACTTCCGAGAGGGAAGCCCGCGATCGCCGCCGCAGAAAATACAGCACCCGCAGCTGCGACAGCGACAGATGGGGCTTGCCGTGGCAGCGAATGCCCGCCCGCAAAAACCGCGTCACCGCAGGCACCACGGTCATAATGTCGGTCGCGCAATCGGCGGGGAGCAAGGCGGGGGTAACCACAGGGTAAATAACCTTTTGGCTAATAGTTAGTTTGGCTAACTATTAGCTTAGCTTAGCATTTGTCGTTTGTGGGCAGGGTAAGGTAGGCCAAGCCCACCGACCAGGAATGGTTAAAAGTGCAGGTTGTCAAACCTACAGGAACGGTCCTAAGTTGACGCTCAATGGGTTGTTAGTAGAAAAAACTTTCCCATCCTTCGATCTTTTATTCGGTGGTTTACAGGTCCGCTAAACCTGGTAGATTGTCTTGGTATCGGCACAGAGATTGAAGCATTGATATGAAAGTCCTTGTAATTGGCGGCGACGGCTATTGCGGGTGGGCAACTGCCCTGTATCTTTCCAATCGCGGCTACGAAGTCGGGATTCTTGATAGTTTGGTGCGGCGTCACTGGGACGCTCAGCTTCAAATCGAGACGCTGACCCCCATTGCCCCCATTCAAAGCCGCTTGCAGCGTTGGAAAGACCTCACCGGCAAGCACATTGACCTCTACGTTGGCGACATCAACGACTACTCCTTCCTAGAGAAGACCATGCTCGAATTTGAGCCTGGTGCAGTGGTCCACTTCGGCGAACAGCGATCGGCCCCCTTCTCGATGATCGACCGCGAGCACGCCGTGCTCACCCAGGCCAACAACGTGCTGGGCAACCTCAACCTGCTCTACGTACTGCGCGACCACTTCCCCGACTGCCACCTGGTCAAGCTGGGCACCATGGGCGAATACGGCACCCCCAACATTGACATCGAAGAGGGCTACATCACCATTGAGCACAATGGTCGCAAAGACACCCTGCCCTACCCCAAGCAGCCCGGTTCGTTCTACCACCTCAGCAAGGTACACGACTCCCATAACATTCACTTTGCCTGCAAGGTGTGGGGCCTGCGCGCCACCGACCTCAACCAGGGCGTGGTCTACGGCGTGCTCACCGAAGAGACCGGCATGGATGAGCTGCTGATCAACCGCCTCGACTACGACGGCATCTTTGGCACCGCCCTCAACCGCTTCTGCATTCAGGCGGCGGTGGGTCATCCCCTGACGGTGTACGGCAAGGGCGGTCAAACCCGCGCCTTCCTCGACATTCGCGACACCGTACGGTGCGTAGAAATTGCGATCGCAAACCCCGGCGACCCCGGCGTGTTCCGCGTCTTCAACCAGTTCACCGAAATGTTTAGCGTCGGCGACCTGGCCATGATGGTGAAGAAAGCCGGCACCACCCTGGGCCTCGATGTCGATATCCAATACATGGACAACCCCCGGGTTGAAGCCGAAGACCACTACTTCAACGCCAAGAACACCAACCTGCTTGAGCTGGGTCTACAGCCCCACATGCTGTCTGATTCGCTGCTCGACAGTCTGCTCAACTTCGCCGTGAAGTATAAGGATCGCGTCGATAAGAATCAGATTCTGCCCAAGGTACAGTGGCGCCGCGATTAATAGTCGAGGAGGAGATGGGGAGATAAGGGGATGAGGGCGAGCAGATAAAGACTGCGTCCGCTGGTGATTCTCGTCTGTGTCTACTGTTCTTTCGCCCCCATCTCCTCGCTTTTTTACCCCTCACCCTTCAAACTGTCCCGTTGTCCCAGATACCCCCCAGCCCCCCTATGCGAATTGCTCTCTTCACTGAGACCTTTTTGCCGAAAGTTGACGGCATTGTTACCCGTCTCAAGCACACTGTTGATCACCTGCAGCGTCAGGGCAATCAGGTTTTGGTATTTTCCCCCGAGGGAGGATTGTCAGAGTATCGGGGCGCAAAAATCCACGGCGTATCGGGGTTTCCGCTACCCCTGTACCCAGAACTCAAGCTGGCCCTGCCGCGCCCCTCGATTGGCGAGGCGCTAGAAAATTTTCAGCCCGACTTAGTGCATGTCGTCAATCCGGCTGTGCTGGGTTTGGCAGGTATTTACTACAGCAAAACCCTGGATCTACCCCTGGTCGCCTCGTACCACACCCACTTACCCAAGTACCTGGAGCACTACGGCCTGGGCATGCTCGAAGGGCTGATGTGGGAGCTGATTAAGGCTATGCACAATCAGGCCCAAATCAACCTGGTCACCTCCACCGCCATGCAAACCGAACTGTCAGAGCACGGGGTCGAAAATATTGAGGTGTGGCAGCGCGGCGTCGATACCGAGCTATTCCGTCCCGAGCTAGCTAGCGCCGAGATGCGCGATCGCCTTTCCCAGGGGCATCCCGATGCGCCCCTGCTGCTCTACATTGGCCGCTTGTCGGCAGAGAAGGAAATCGATCGCATCAAGCCCGTGCTCCAGGCCATTCCCGGTGCCCGCCTGGCCCTGGTGGGCGATGGCCCCTACCGCGCCGAGCTAGAGGCCCACTTCGCTGATACTCATACCAACTTTGTAGGCTACCTAGCTGGAGAAGACCTAGCATCGGCTTACGCATCTGCGGATGCTTTCGTGTTCCCCTCCCGCACCGAAACCCTGGGCCTGGTGCTGCTAGAGGCGATGGCGGCGGGCTGCCCGGTGGTAGCCGCCAACTCTGGCGGCATTCCCGACATTGTTACCGATGGCGTCAATGGGTTCCTGTTTGACCCCTGCGATGAAGAGGGAGCAATCAACGCCACTCGTCGGTTGATCGAGTCCAAGGCCGAACACGAACTCATGCGCCGCAACGCCGTCGCCGAAGCTGAACAGTGGGGGTGGGCCGCAGCAACCCGGCAGCTTCAGCAGTTTTATCGACAGGTCTTAGCGCAGCGATCGCTACCTATGGCTGCTTAGTTCGCGATCGGGTAGGGCGGGCAGTGCCCACCTTCAGGGATAACGCTGGCAGGCAGTCATCCTACCGTCAGAAAAAATCGAATTGGTCGGCACTATCTACCCTTTGGCTCCGGCTAAACTGTAGATTCAAGCCGCATTGTGCTGTTTGCTCGCGAGGTTGGCTATGGTAGCAGCTCCTCAATCATCCTGGGTCGTGACCTGGGAAAAACTGCCGGACGACTTTATCCTCGACGACGAGCCTGTGGATAATATCAACCAGCCTGCGATCGCCGCTGCCCTAACGGACAGCCTAGAAGTCGCCGGACGGCTGTCTCCCCAGGCGCTGGTGATGACCAACTACGGTCTCTGCGCTACGGTCAACGGCAAAACCGTAGTCAAAGCCCCAGACTGGGGCTACATTCCCGCAATTCGAGTGGCCCGGGAAGATGTTATCCGTAGCTACACGCCCCAATTGCAGGGTGATTTCCCCGCAATCGTAATGGAATTTCTCTCCGACACCGAGGGGGGAGAATATTCCAGCAAGCCCACCTACCCCCCCGGCAAGTGGTTCTTTTACGAACAGGTACTAAAAGTGCCTAACTACATCATTTTTGAACCCGAAAGCGGTTTATTAGAGGCCTACAGGCTTAACGATAGCGGTCAATACAAGCTCCGTTCACCCGATGCCCAGCAGCGGTTCTGGCTCGATGGGTTGGGCCTAGCCCTGGGCGTTTGGCAGGGCCGTCGCGAAAATCGCACCGGCTACTGGCTGCGCTGGTGGAATGATCAAGGCGAAATGCTGCCCTGGGGGAAAGAACAGGCCGAGCAGGAGCACCAGCGGGCCGAGCAGGAGCACCAGCGGGCCGAGCAAGAACGCCAGCGGGCCGAGCAAGCGCACCAGCGGGCCGAACGACTGGCGGCTCAGCTCCGGGCGGCGGGTCTAGAGCCAGAGGAGTAACCAAAGCACCGGGCTGAAAGCTGGGGCGAGAACCGCTGAAAGTACTGACTGACCTTGATTTCTCGAAGACAACCAGGCCAGAATAAAGCTATAGCAACGGTAAATACCTGCTCCTATGACTGCCACCACCCCGCAATTTCGGTCTCCTGCTCCGTCAGACGAGCCCAGCTTAGGCAGTCCACAGTCGGAGCTAACGGTGGATGTAGCGATTGTCGGCGGCGGCATTGTCGGGCTAACCCTGGCGGCGGCTTTGGCCCCCAGCGGCATAACGGTGGCGGTCATTGAAGCCCAAACGGCGGCGGCGGCGGCTTCGCGGCAGCGGGCCTACGCGTTTTCGCTCACCTCGGCAGATATTTTTAAGGGCTTGGGGCTGTGGCCTCAGGTTGGGCCGTACATCTGCCACTTCGACCAGGTGCAGCTCTCCGATGGCAACTACGGCAGAGTGGTGCAGTTTTTGCCCACCGACCTGGGCACCGATGCGGTGTACTACGGGGCCGAGCACGGCGTGCTAATGGCGGCGCTGCAAGGAGCGATCGCAGCCTTTCCCACCATCCACTACCTGTGCTCGGCTACCGTGGGGACCATTCACCATGGGGATCACGCTGTGGAAGCCGAGGTCACTACGCCGGAGGGCAAGGTCACGGTGCGATCGCCCCTGATGGTCGCCGCCGACGGCAAAGGCTCGGCCCTGCGACAGTGGGCGGGCATCGGCAGCGTCGGCTGGCGCTACCGGCAGTCCTGCGTGACTACGGTGCTAGAGCCAGAGCACTCTCACCAAAACACCGCCTACGAGCGGTTTTGGCCCAGCGGCCCCTTCGCCATTTTGCCCCTGCCCGGTCGGCGCTGCCAGGTGGTGTGGACAGCCCCCCACGCCGAGGCCGAAGCTATTTTACAGCTGCCCGAGGCCGAGTTTATGGCCGAGCTAGAGCAGCGCTACGGTAGCCAGATGGGGCAGCTCAAGCGGCTCGCGGCGCCTGCCCTGTTTCCGGTGCAGCTAATGCAGTGCGATCGCTACGTGCAGCCCCGCCTCGCCCTGGTGGGAGATGCCGCCCACAGCTGCCACCCCGTTGGGGGCCAGGGGTTAAACATGGGCATTCGCGATGCCGCCGCCTTGGCGGAAGTGCTGACTGCCGCCCACCAGCGCCACCAGGATCTAGGCCACATCGCCGTGCTGCGTCGCTACGAACACTGGCGCCGGATCGAAAACTGGGTCATTCTCAGCTTTACCGACCTGCTGACCCGTACCTTTTCCAATCAAATTTGGCCGATCGTGGTGCTGCGGCGGACGGGGCTGTGGGTCATTGGCGGTGTTCCCTTGCTCAAGCGGCTGGCTCTGCGGCTGATGACTGGTCGCCTAGGGCGAGTGCCCCATCTAGCCCGATTGGGGCAGCAAAAAACTAGTTAGACAAACGAAAAGCCCTCCAATGTTGGAGGGCTTTTCGTTCAGAGATTCCCCAACCAAGGCGGCAAGGGGGCAAACTATACCGAAGCTGCACAACACCTTGCCTACGGCCGATTTAGTACTGATATTGAGCTTCTGAACGGGTGTAATCCCGCAGGGGAATAGCGCGGTTTAGGGCCAGGTTTTTGGCAAACCTAAACAAACTTTCGTAGTTGCGCTGACTGCAAACGAGACGACCATCGCCGGAGTATTGGCCATTGTCATCGCGTAGCTCAACAACAAAATCAGACACGTAGACAGAGAAGATTCGAGTTGCAGCGTTCATCGGTTTCGTGACCTTCTGTAAGAACGATTGAGCACAGTGACGATTCCTCACACGCAGCGTCAAACCAAAGACGGAGCCCAGTTTTAACCGAGGAAATACCCTATCTAGGTCAGACTATCGGTCTGAGCAAACACTCAAGAGGTCTTGATATTGGCCGGATCTACGTAATAACAAGCCGCACTATCTAAACAGATACGTGCCCAGCCGGCGTCGCTCACATCAACGAGTTCGTAGGTTGTTTCTTGCACAAAGAAGCCGCGGTGATCCCGAGTACCAGGCAATACGGAGAAGCGAAAGTTGGAGTCGTTGGGAGTATTCATTGTGGTTTCTTATAAAAGATTTAATGGAACAGGAAACTTTCCCTGCTCCTCAATCTTATATGAAGGAATTGTGAGGCAAGTCTATTTCTTGCGAATTAATTTTAATCTTTACCTTAAATTTCGAAATGGTTACCTTAGCTACTTTTGTGTCAAACCCTTCATCAACAAACGTGACGATCGCAGTTTTGAGCGATTGACTACAGCATGGCAATGCGTTCAGCCACTCGCAGCTTGGCCGAGCGGGCGCGGGGGTTTTGGCCAACTTCTGATTCAGTGGCGATCACGGGTTTCTTGGTGATTACCTTTAGGTCAGCGGCATCCTTTAGGGTGTGCTTGACCAGGCGATCTTCCAGGCTGTGGAAACTAATGATCACCAATCGCCCCCCGATCGCAAGCCAGTTAGGGGCGACCTTAAGCAGGGTTTCTAAAACCTCTAACTCCCGGTTCACCGCAATTCGTAACGCCTGAAACGTGCGGGTAGCTGGGTGAATACGACCGTAGCGGTAGCTGCGGGGCACACAGTAGGAAATAGCCTCGGCCAGGTCGGTGGTGGTTTGCCAGGGGCGCTGGTCAACGATTTTGCGGGCAATGCGGCGCGACAGGCGCTCTTCGCCGTAGGTGTAGATCAAGTTGGCCAGCTCGGTTTCGTCCCAGTGGTTGACGATGTCGGCGGCGGTGAGGTCTTGGCGCAGGTCCATCCGCATGTCGAGGGGGGCGCTCTGACGAAAGCTAAAGCCGCGATCGCCCACATCCAGCTGCACCGAACTCACCCCCAGATCGGCTAAAACGCCGTTAAAGGGCGCGCCCGAAGGCGTGAAGTCGGCAAAGTTGCCGTGCCAGTAGGTAACGCGGGTGCCAAACTCGGCCAGGTTGGCCTGGGTAGCCGCGATCGCCGCCGCATCCTGATCGATCGCCACCAAATTCACGGTTGGATCCGCCTCTAGGATCAGTCGACTGTGACCGCCGCCCCCCACTGTGGCATCTAAGTACCGGCCACCGGGCTGAATGTTCAGCCCCTCCACTACTGCCTCAGGCAGCACCGGCACATGATAAAACTCTGGCTCTGCCATCAGCAATCCCAATCCCTGCTTCGTATCGCCAACTTAGGCGATACCCTTTAAGATACTCAAAGATACAGTAGAACTAGCCTTTGACGATTGGGTAGCCACCTATGTCGATTATTGAAACTAAGACCGAGCCCATGGTGCTCAACATGGGGCCGCACCACCCCTCCATGCACGGGGTGCTGCGGTTGATCGTGACCCTCGACGGCGAAGATGTGCTCGACTGCGAGCCGGTGATTGGCTACCTGCACCGGGGTATGGAAAAGATTGCCGAGAACCGCACCAACCTCATGTTTGTGCCCTACGTTAGCCGCTGGGACTACGCGGCGGGCATGTTTAACGAAGCCATTACCGTTAACGCCCCCGAAAAGCTGGCCAACATTGAGGTGCCCAAGCGGGCCAGCTACATTCGCGTCATCATGCTGGAGCTCAACCGCATCGCCAACCACCTGCTGTGGCTTGGCCCATTCCTGGCCGACGTCGGTGCCCAGACTCCCTTCTTCTACATCTTCCGCGAGCGGGAGATGATCTACGACCTGTGGGAAGCGGCGACAGGCTACCGCATGGTCAACAACAACTACTTCCGCATCGGCGGCGTAGCGGCCGACCTGCCCTACGGCTGGCTGGAGAAATGTCTGGACTTTTGCGACTACTTCTTGCCCAAGGTCGACGAGTACGAAAAGCTGATCACCAACAACCCCATCTTTCGCCGCCGGATTGAGGGCATTGGCACCATTACCCGCGACGAAGCGATCGCCTGGGGACTGTCGGGGCCGATGCTGCGCGGCTCTGGCGTCAAGTGGGACCTGCGCAAGGTCGACCACTACGAGTGCTACGACGACTTTGACTGGGACATTCAGTACGAAACCGCTGGCGACTGCATGGCCCGCTACCAGGTCCGCATTCGCGAAATGCGAGAATCCGTCAAAATTCTGCGGCAGGCCTGTGCTCAAATTCCCGGGGGTGCCTTTGAAAATTTGGAGGCCAAGCGCATGGCCGAAGGCCCCAAGTCGGAGTGGAACAACTTTGACTACCAGTTTATTGGCAAAAAAATTGCTCCCACCTTCAAAATTCCTGCGGGCGAGCACTACGTCCGGGTGGAGACCGGCAAAGGCGAGATGGGCATATTTATCATTGGCAATGACAACGTCTTCCCCTCGCGCTGGAAGATCCGCGCCCCGGACTTCGTCAATCTGCAAATTTTGCCTCACCTGCTGAAGGGGGTCAAGGTGGCGGATATTATGGCCATTTTGGGCAGCATCGACATCATTATGGGGTCGGTAGACCGCTAGGGGCCTCACCCCAGCGCAGGTTTTGGGCCGATGGCTGTACCATAGCAATGGCCCAGCGTTTGACTTAACTAGGGGCTGTAGCGGGTGATGGTCACGGGCGTAGCCTCGCCCTTTGGGGCGATTGCCCTTTACCTAGGCCCACTGCCGCTGGCTAGCCCTGTTCCTGATTCTCCCGTCGCCTGTGACCTCACTGCCCTCAAGCCCATCCCGACAGCGCACTCGACAGCGTCGCATTCAGCAGGCCAAACGGCGGCGAGCGGCGACCGTTGCCCTGCTGCTGCTGTTGGGCATGGGGGCGTTGGGGGTGCGATCGCTGCCTCGCCCCTCCCTGCGACAAATTCAAAAAACCGTGTGGGTTAGCCACCCCGAACCCCTGGCCATGACTGGTGGCGACCCCTATATTCGCGCCCTGATGCGAACTATCTCGGCTGCTGAGTCAAACACCAATGAGCCCTACAACGTGCTCTACGGCGGCGACGTGGTGCAACAGCTCAGCCGCCATCCCAACATCTGCGTCGAAATTGTAGCGGGGCCAAACCAGGGGCGCTGCACCACCGCCGCCGGTCGCTACCAATTTTTAACCGATACCTGGCGGGAAAAAGCCCTCCAGTATCATCCCAAATCGTCTAGCTGGTTTAGCGCCTGGGGCGACTACAGCTTTGACCCCGAGTCCCAGGACCTGGTGGTTTACCACTGGTTAAAAGATTCCTCCGCCTGGAACCTCGACATTCCTACCGCCCTGCGGGACGGTCGCCTAGACGAGGTGCTGCGCCGCCTCTCCGGCACCTGGACTAGCCTTGGCTACGGCATCGAGTCAAACAGCATGACCGCCCGCCTCCCCCGCATCTACGACAACCTGCTCAAAGAAGAGCTGAATCGGTCATCCTCAGGCCGCCTGCCCTAGACTGCCTCAGTTTGTAAGGACGCGAGGGTTGGCGCTCAAGGCAATGTCTACAGCTGTGCCCCTGTCTTTGATCACAGGTCTTGGATCACAGGTCTTGGATTACAGTAATTCGGCGGCGGTCACTGGCCTTTAAAAAACCGCCGCCCCCCTGGTATAGACATACCAGGGGGGCGGGGTGACTCAACTTCAACTTTGCCACAGAGAACTACAGAGTAGCCGGCAACCATTCCGCAAAGAACCGATCTTTGGGCTGGGGCCACCCTACCGCAAGGGGAGAGCTAGGCCGGATTGACCCGATTGCGGCGATCGCGCAGTCGGCCGAGTGCAGGGGAGTGACTTGGCTGAGGCCAACCTGAATTGGTTTTCATGTCGGTAGAGCGAGGAATTTTTCTCTGGCCAGGGCAGTCTTAAACTAGCGACGTTAAAATTAAAGCGTTACAGATTGTTTCGCTGATTTTGATGGCCGTTGAAACCGCGATCGCCCCTTAACCTCAGTTCCTAGGCCATCGCACTGCTTACAGAGGAGGATCTATGCCCACAGTCACCGAGTCTCCCTACACCCGGGAGCAGATCAAGGTCTGGCTTCGGGGGCTGCTCACCCTGGCCTGGGCCGATGGCAATTTTGACGAAGACGAAAAGGCACTGATTGCCGCTGTCACCGAAGACGAACTGGCCCCAGAACTAGACTTTGAGCACTTTGAACCCGTCACCCCCGACGAAGTAGCCCAGGTGTTAGGCTCCGACCCTACCATTGCCGAAAACTTTTTGCGCATGGCCGTCATGGTGGCCCTAGCCGACGGTGTCTATTCCGTCGAAGAAGACACTCAGCTCCAGGCGCTATGCCAAGCGCTAAACCTGCAAGAAACCCTGCTGGCCTCGGTGCGATCGACCATCTACAGCCTCAGACCCGAAAATGCCGAGGTTGCGACCGGGTTGCGGCCCCCCACTGTGGGCAAGCTTGACCCGCTCAAACCTGCCCGCGAATGGCTCGACCAGCTCGAAGTTCATGACCCGCGCCTGGCCCGGTTTGTGTGCAAACTCATTCCCTCCCAGTGTCCCTTTGAGCGCGATGTGGTGCTGTTTAACAAAAAGCTCGTACACATTCCGCCCATGTGCAAAATCAACCCGCTCTACGATCAGCTGGTGGGGCTGCGGTTTCGCGCCCTGTCGTACCTGGCCGACGACTGCGGCGAAGATGTAACACCGCTGCTCTAAAACTGGGCAAGCGGTTCAGGCCCCGGTTTTACAGCGCCTCGGGTTCTTTGCCCGAGACCACCGGGGCGATCGCGCTCAGCTTTAGCTTCGGGTGGTCAGACATTACCTGCTGGCAGTTCCACTCGTTTTTAAACAGCAGCACCGGACGATCCCAGCTGTCTTTAACGGTGACGGTGTTGAACAGTCGCCCGGCCGCTTCCAGGGCCTCCCAGCCGCCCTCGACCCAGCGGGCCACGGTGTAGGGCAGCGGCTCAATGCGGGTTTCGACGTTGTACTCGTTTTGCAGTCGATACTGCACCACCTCCATCTGAAGCTGGCCCACGGCGGCGAGAATCGGGTCGCGCTTCGACTCGTCGGCGGAGAACATGATCTGCACCGCCCCCTCTTCGCGCAGTTCTGACACGCCCTTTTGGAACTGCTTGTATTTGGAGGGGTTGGGGTTTTTCAGGTAGGCAAAAATCTCCGGCGAAAAGCAGGGAATGCCGTCGTACTCCAGCCGCTTGCCCTGGTAGATGGTGTCGCCGATGGCAAACACGCCGGGGTTGTTGAGACCAATCACGTCGCCGGGGTAGGCTTCTTCTAAAGATTCGCGGCCCTGGCCAAACAGCTTTTGGGGGTGTGACAGCCGCACCGATTTACCACTGCGGGCATGGCTGACCACCATATCTTTCTCAAACTTGCCCGAGCACACCCGCACGAAGGCGATGCGGTCCCTGTGCCTGGGGTCCATATTCGCTTGCAGCTTAAACACAAACCCCGAAAAGTCTTCGTGGGTGGGCTGAATTTCACCCAGGGTGCTGCTGTGGGCCGAGGGCTTGAGGGCATAGTCCAAAAACGCGTCTAAAAACAGCTGTACGCCGAAGTTGGTCATGGCGCTACCGAAGAACACTGGAGTTTGCTGCCCGGCGTGGACGGCATCGAGATCAAGCTCTGGCCCGACTTCTTCAATTACCTCCAGCTCTTCTTTGAACTGGTAGTAGAGGTCTTGGTCGAGCAGATTTTCGATGCGGGGATCGCCAATGTCTAGCACGGTGTTCTTGGCCGCTTTTTTGCCGTGGATGCTGCGCTCAAACAGGTGAATCTGCTGGTGGCGGCGGTCGAACACGCCCTTGAAGCGATCGCCCATGCCAATCGGCCAGTTCACCGCATAGGTTTGCAGCCCCAGCCGCTGCTCAATCTCATCCAGCAGCTCCAGGGGTTCGCGGGCGGGGCGATCCATTTTATTGAAGAAGGTGAAGATGGGCAGCGATCGCATTCTGCACACCTCAAACAGCTTCAGGGTCTGGGGCTCTAGGCCCTTGGCCGCGTCTTCGAGCATCACCGCGTTGTCGGCGGCGGCCAGGGTGCGGTAGGTGTCTTCGCTGAAGTCTTGGTGGCCGGGAGTATCCAGCAGGTTCATGGTGTAACCGCTGTAGTCAAACTGCAACACCGTGGAGGTAATGGAAATGCCCCGCTGCTGCTCCAGCTCCATCCAGTCGGAGGTGGCGCTGCGCTGGGCCCGCTTGGCCTTCACTGCCCCGGCCTCCTGAATGGCACCCCCGTACAGCAGCAGTTTTTCGGTCAGCGTCGTTTTACCGGCGTCGGGGTGAGAGATGATGGCAAAATTGCGCCGTTGCTCTACCGCATCAGCGATCGAGGCGGAGGTGGCGACGGGAGAAACAGCGGCGTCAGTCATGAATCAGGGATGCTCGTAAAATTGTCACTTCGAGTTGGCACTTCTTTCTATTGTAGAGGGTGGCCCAACGAAGCGAAACTGGGCTGCCAGGTGCCAGCAATTCTCCTTTTAGTTGTGGACACTGAACTGTGGCCCAGACTGCCCAGGAGTGAACCGGGCTTACAGCAGAAGTCTGCTAAAGCAGACTATGTAGGGCTTCCTGAAAAAGGCTAAGAGGCTTGTAGGTTAGGGTGTTCAGAGTGGATCCGAGGTGATAAAGTGCAAGGAAAATCGCCCGATAAGGCAAAACCCCTTGCACCTGATTGCCGATGTACCGCCGCTGTAGCCCAGGTCCAACTGAGTTTTGAAGACTTCTATTTGCCGTTTGGGGGCAAACTCTCCGGTAAGAATCGCTGGGTGAAACTGGTGAAACTTGTCCCATGGGAAGCCTTTGAATCGAGTTATGCCGTATCAGTTCAGCGAGAGCCAAGGTGC
>DASQNN010000348.1:0-4230 GCA_035644955.1 Nodosilinea sp.
ATCCCCGCATTTACGCCGTCGGCGACTGCTGTATGAGCTGGAAGTTTACCCATGCTGCCGATGCCGCCGCCCGAATTGTGATTCAAAATGCACTGTTCTCGGTGTTTGGCATCGGTCGCCGCCGGCTCAGCGCCTTGACCATGCCCTCGTGCACCTACACCGACCCCGAGATCGCCCATGTGGGCCTGCCCGGCAGCGAGGTGGCCCAGCGTCAGGATGTGCGCACCTTTACCCTGCCCCTAACGGAGGTCGATCGCGCCGTGACCGATGGCGAAACCGAGGGCTTTGCCAAAATTCACCTGGATGCCAAGCGCGATCGCATTTTGGGCGCGACGGTGGTGGCGCGCCACGGAGGCGAGATGATCAACGAGATTACCCTGGCCATGGAGCAGCGGCTGGGGTTGGGGGCGATCGCCAGCGTCATTCACCCCTACCCCACCCAGGCGGAAGCCATTCGCAAAGCGGCTGACCAGTACAGCCTCAGCCGGTTTACGCCCCGGATTAAAAAGCTCATGGCTACTTGGCTGCGATGGCGGCGGCAGTAGGCGGTAGGGTTGCCCACAACTGTATAATCGGCCCATTCTTATCCTCCTTAGGGGCTCCTATGGATCAGTTGTTGGGTTCTCCGCTTTTTTGGGGGTCGGGGCTGTTGTTTGGCCTAGGCGTTATCGGTCTGCTGGGATGGCAACGATGGGCTAAGCAACAGCGCTTTAAGTCGCTGCGATCGCTTCCCTCTCCCCCCCGGCACTGGCTGCTGGGGCACATTCCGCCCCTGCTGGCGGCGGTCAAAAATCGACAGCTGTTTCAAATTCTGTTTGACTGGTCACAGGAATTTGGTCCCCGGTACCTGTACTGGGTGGGCTACCCGGTGGTGGTGCTCAGCCAGGCCAAGCTGATCGACAGCACCATTGTGCAGGGCACCCGCGACGGCAGTCTGGTGCGCACCGGCCAGTCGCAGCAGGCCTGGAACGAGCTGATGGGGCCGATCATGATTGGCCAGGATGGAGCCGAGTGGCAGTGGCGACGCAAGGCCTGGAACCCAGAGTTTAGCTCTAGCGGCGTCAACCACTACCTGGCCCTGGTCGACCAAGCCTGCTACCAGACTGTAGCTCAGCTGCAAGCCACCCCGCCGGGGGAACCGGTACCCGTCGATCCGCTGTTTGTGGAGCTGACCATGCGGGTGATTGCGGCCCTGGTGTTGGGTATTCCCATCGACCCCAACCAGCCCAGCCCCGAAGGCCCACCGCTGGAGATTGAGCCCACCTACAACGCCATGGCGGTGTTGACCTATCGGTTTTTGCGGGTGGCCGTTGGCGAAAAGCCCTGGCAGAAGTACCTGCCCACCCAGGCCGCCAAAGACTACTGGGCCGCCCGCCGCCATTTTGAAACCTGCCTGCAATCTCGCATCGACCTGGCCCTACAGCTGCGCGACGGCGACCCCGCCGCTTTGGCCCAGGCCAGCCCTTTGTTTCAGCAGTCAATGGTGGTCAAAATTGCGGCCAAAGAACCCCGCTACACCCGCGCCACCCTGCTGCCCGAAATTATCGAAATGCTGATCGCAGGTACCGATACCACCGCCCACACCCTCTCCTTTGCGGTGGGCGAATTAGCGCTCAACCCCGAGGTGTTTGCAACGGCCCAGGCCACAGTCGATCGCGTGTTTGAGCACCACGACACCATTACCCTGGCCAGCCTGAAGCAGCTGAGCTACCTGCAAGGGGTGATTAAAGAAACGCTGCGGCTCTACTCGGTGGCGTCGGGCACGACATCGCTACAGGCGACCCGAGATATTGTGATCGATGATCTGGAGGTACCCGCTGGAACCCGACTGTTTTGGTCGATGCTGGGGGCTGGCCGCGACCCCGACGCCTACCCCCAGCCCGACCGGTTTTGGCCCGATCGCTGGCTAAGCGACGATCGCCAGTCTCCGGCCCCGCCCATGATTGACTTTGGCTCTGGCCCCCACCGCTGCCTGGGCGAACACCTGGCCATGCTGGAATCGACCCTGATGCTGGCCCAACTGCTGCGGCACTTTGACTGGGAGCTGGTGAATGGGCGATCGTCGTTGGAGAACTTGAAGCAGAATTTGCTGATCTACCCGGTGGACCGGATGCCGATCTATTTGCGGTCCCGCCAGGTGCAGGTTAACTAGCCAAGCCAGCAGGCTTCTGGCAACAGTGGGATGTAGAGGCTCGTTCCGCAGGGCTTTGACCGCCTAAGCCGCCTTGAAAAAGCGGATAATTTCGCGGACGTGCTCTAAAAATTGGCCGTCGGCGCTGAGCTGGGCGATCGCCTGCTGCCCCTCCCAGGCCAACCGCTGATGCTCCGCCTGGTTGGTCGCCGTGAGGGTAGTAACCTCGCTGGCTAGCACGGTGAGATCCTGCCTTAGGGCCTGGCGCTGGCGCTGCTCGGTGGCGGCCCAGGAGGCGGGGTTGTCGGTATCGAGCTGGGTGGTGAGCTGCTCTAGCTTGGCTTCGGCCTGGCTGAGGCGATCCCTCAGCCAGACCACATCTTCGCGGGGGTACTGAAACTGCTGCTGAATCGCCGCAATACGAGCGGCAAAGTACTGGTAGGTGCGAACGGCGGGCCGCAGGCCGCTGAGCAGCAGGGCAGCGGCTGATCCCCAATAGCCGAGCTGGCTGACGCCGGTGCTGGCGAGCAGGTAGAGGCCCAGGGCGGTGAGCAGGTGTAGGGCCAGAACCAACCGCAGCGACCAGCGGGCCAGCGATCGCACATAGTCAACCTGGCGATCGTCCACCGCGATGCCGTTCTCGGTCGAAAGGTCTGCTTCGCTCAGCGCCCCCTTGGCTTCAAAGTAAATGTTCCAGGGTACGGTGGTAAGCGTCAGCAGCCAGCCAAAGCTGGCCAGGCCGATCACCCAGTCGGCAAAGTTGCCCACTGGGATTTGCCACCACTGGGCCAGGCCAAAGATGCCCAGCAGCACAATCACCAATCCCAAGCTGAGATAGCTCACCACCATAGCCAGGCTCCAAACGCAGTGAAGGGACAGATAGGGTGAAAAAGTCTTCCTATCTGCCCCTATGGTGGCCGCCCTGCTTGGCCTGAACCCGATGGCTATACCGGTTTTTCAGCTGTTCCTGGCAAGTCTAGAACCCTGGGTTTTTCCAAACCCAGGGTTCTGAGGAGTTAAACCGCTAAATGCTGACTTACCGCCTGCACAATGTGCTGGGTCCAGCGATCGACCAGGCCCGCGTCTGCGGCCTCGACCATGACTCGAATCACCGGCTCAGTGCCGGAGGGGCGCACCAGCACCCGCCCTTCGCTGCCCATGGCCTGTTCGGCGGCTGTCACAGCCTGGTAAACGGGGGTGCAGTCTTGCCAGTTGAGACGGCGATCGCGATCGACCACCGCCACATTTTGCAGCTTCTGCGGGTAGGTTTGAAAGCTGTCATCCACCAGGGCCGCCAGCGACCCGCCCAGCAGCTGCACCAGGGTCGCCAGGTGCAGCGCCGTGAGAATACCGTCGCCAGTCAGGCTGTAGTGGTGGCAGAGAATGTGGCCCGACTGCTCGCCCCCGAGTTTTGCCCCCCGGCTCACCATTTCGCTGTGTACATGCTGGTCGCCCACCGGGGTGCGCACCAGGGTGCCGCCCAGCTTTTCCCAGGCCCGCTCAAAGCCCAGGTTGGCCATCACCGTAGAGATAACGGTGTGGTTGGGCAGCCGACCCTGCCCTTGCAGGTGTTTACCCCAAATATAGAGAATGTAGTCACCATCCACCACGCGGCCCTGGGCATCGACCGCCATCACGCGGTCGGCGTCGCCGTCGAAGGCAAAGCCCAAATCGGCCTGGTGCCGTTTGATCGCCGCTTTGAGGGGGGTTAAATGGGTCGAGCCACAGTTGACGTTGATGCGATCGCCGTCGGGGGCACCGTGCAGGGCAATTACCTCAGCCCCGGCCTCCACAAACACCTGCTCCGCCAGGCGCGTGGCCGATCCCCAGGCCATGTCCAGCACCACCTTCATGCCGGCCAAATCTAAGCCGGGTTGTAGGGGTGCGTGCAAAAAGCTGGCGTAGCGGTTGACCAACTCTGGTCGATAGTAGCACTGGCCCCAGGCGGTAGAGGCCGCTGGGGCCTCGGTGGCTTTTCCCCGCAGTGCCGCTTCTATCGTTGCCTGCACCGTGCTTGGCAGCTTGGTGCCGTCGCCGCCAAAAAACTTGATGCCGTTGTCGGCGGGGGGGTTGTGGCTAGCCGAAATCATAATGCCCCC
>DASQNN010000349.1:0-2401 GCA_035644955.1 Nodosilinea sp.
CATACTGACCCGCCACCCAGGCTCCCAGCGAATGGCCCACCAGCCGACAGCGATGGATGCGCAGGGCGCCCAGCAAGCTGTGCAGCGCCTCTACCTGTAGGGCCACCGAATATGGAGTTTTGCCCTCTCGCCAAGATTCGCCAAAGCCAAGCAGGTCTGGGGCCAGGCAGTGAACTTTAGGGGCCAACTGACGCATCACTCCCAGCCACTGGGTGCTGTCGTGCCAGGAGCCGTGCAAAAAGATTACGGTTTCTGTCTGGGTGCCCCCCTCGTGCCAAAACAGACTGCCCAGCGGAAGTTTCATGCGGCCAGTGCGCAGGGGAATTTCGGCAGGTAAGGGCATAGGAACTCGGTAGGGTAGATGGCACCAGAGTAACCGGAGGGCAACGCCCCAGCGATAAAATCCAGCTGAGTTATAGCGGTGGCCAGTTCGCTTAAGACATCGGTAACCGTCATTAGCGAAAACTCGGGTGGCGAACTGGCTTATAGCCATCGCTCTAGAAACTTTGGCATGTCCGAACCATACTGGCGATTGGCTATACCCAAAAGCTTAGGCTAAAACCGTTTCTCCCTTAAAGAAATCTTGTAAATGCTGGCGGTGGTCGTGGGAAAGGCGATCCCACGGCAGGTCATCGGGAATAAAGGACCGCGCCTCCAAAATTTCCCGTGGATCGGCAGGGTAGGGGGTGCCCGTTACCCGCACCGCCACCGTTACGCACACCGAGTGAAAGCGCGGATCGCGCCCCGGCTGCGAGTAAACGCCCACCAGACGGTCTAGCCCCACCGTTTCTAGCCCCGCTTCTTCTTTCAGCTCGCGGGCGGCGGCGGTAAGCACGTCTTCGCCCCAGTCGACAATGCCGCCGGGCAGGCTCCACAGGCCGTTGTCGCGGCGGCGCACTAGCACAAGGGTGCCGTCGGCCAGCAGCGGAATGACGCAGGTACCCAAAATGGGGCGGCGCAGCAGCAGCCCCACCAAAGTTCTTAAAATATGGGCAAAGTAGGCCATGCTAAAGGGTTTCCAGATCCGCCAACACCGTATCGGCATGGGTTTCGGCTTTGACCTTGAGGTAAGTTTTCTCCAGGTTGCCGTCAGGGCCAATGATAAAGGTGCTGCGGGTAACACCCATATATTCTTTGCCCATGAACTTTTTCAGGCCATAAACGCCGTAGCGGCTGGCCACCTCGCCCCCCTCATCCACCAGCAGCGGAAAGGGCAGGCTGAACTTGTCGATAAACTTGCTGTGGGACTTGGCGTCGTCGGTGCTGACCCCCAGCACCACCGCGTCTTTGCCCTGGTAATCGGCGTAGCGATCGCGAAAGCCACAGGCCTCTTTGGTGCAGCCGGGGGTGTTGTCGCGGGGGTAAAAGTACAGCACCACCCGCTGGCCTTTGAGATCGGCCAGGCTGTAGGTTTTGCCCGTGGCATCGGGCAGGCTAAAGTCGGGGGCGGGGTCGCCAACGGAGAGGGTCATAGTCGATATCAAAAATAAGTGGTCATAGGCCATCGCCCATTGTATAGCGCTGGCCTGTCGGACGGCAGATCACGGCTGCCGCAGAGGGCCTACTCGGCCCGCCGGTGAACATGGGACACAGAGGACTGGTCGGTGGGCAGCAGCAGCACGTCGCTGACGTTGACATGGGCCGGGCGGGTGAGGGCAAACACAATCACATCGGCCACATCGTCGCCCGTCAGCGGGGTCAGACCCTGGTAGACGCCTTTGGCGCGATCGGCATCCCCATCAAAGCGCACCAGGCTAAACTCAGTTTCGACCAGGCCGGGGTCGATGTTGGTGACCCGCACCGGAGTGCCCAGCAGGTCGAGCTTGAGGCCCTCCGAGAGCGACCTGACCGCTGCCTTGGTGGCACAGTAAACGCTGCCGCCGGGGTAGGTCTGCCGCCCCGCGATCGATCCCACATTCACCACGTGGCCGCGCCCCCGCGCCACCATGCCCGGCACCACTGCCCGGGTGACGTAGAGCAGGCCCTTCACATTGGTGTTGATCATGGCCTCCCAGTCGTCTAGGGGGGCTTCGTACTGCTTATCGAGCCCCCGGCTGAGCCCGGCATTGTTGATCAAAATATCGATCGCCTGCCAGTTCTTAGGCAAGCCGCCGATCGCCTCACTCACCGCTTCCGGCTGGCGCACGTCCAGCTCTAGCGTGAAGACCTCAGCGCCATGCTGCTGGAGGTCTTTGGCCAGCGCCTGCAAGGGCTCCTGACGGCGGGCAGCCAAAATTAGCTTTGCTCCGGTAGCCGCAATCTGGCGGGCGCAGGCGGCGCCAATGCCACTGCTGGCACCAGTGATGAGAACGGTTTGGCTGGCGATCGATAGGGGCATTTGGGGCTGGCTTTTGACGACAATCTCTAAGGTAGAGTATCTGCGCCCAGAGGCAAGACACCC
>DASQNN010000350.1:0-34898 GCA_035644955.1 Nodosilinea sp.
TAGCAAGACTCGTCAGCATATCCCGCAAAAAACCTTGACCCCGCTGAAATGCCTGGAAATACATCACTAACCCACCTACAGTGATAGCGCCTTGTATTGTCTGGTAAGCAATAAAGCCACAAGCACTAAATATGCTAACTGTACCACTCGCAGTAGTTATCAATTCTATGATGGAACGTTGTCTAGCCACGGTAAGTTTTTCTTGGTGAATCTGGTGGCGCAAGTGGCGATACCTTGCTCTAAACAAGGAACCTAAGCCAAACAACCGCAATTCCTTGGCGTAGTCATTGTGGGTTAGCATTGAATGGAAGTAATAAGCAATGCGCTCAGGACCAGTCCATTCTCGTTGTTGTTGGTATACTTTGCCTGTATACTTGATGCGCACTAAAAAACCAGGGACGACAGTAATAAATAAAACTACGGCAATTCCCCAGTGTAAGGATAATAATAGAAGTGCGATCGCTACTAAGGAAATTGCATTCTGACCTACTTGTACGAGACTGGTAAGAACACGAGTCGGACGAAAATGAGCTTCTTGTTGAGCGCGATGTAAGGCGTTGTAATATTGAGCGTTTTCGTAATACTCCAGATCGATTTCTATAGATTTGGCATGAAGAACATCATGCAGGTGGTCAGTTACGATCTGAGATTGTGCTTCGTTGGTATAGCTGGCCCATGAGCGGCATAGGTCGCTGCACAGAGCCGTGATCCCTGCTAAACTCACCAACAACATTACATTTCTTATGGCAGTAGCTTTATCAGCAGTCGTTATCCCTGTGGTGACTGTGTCCACCAATAACTTCATTAAATAAAGAGATGCTAGGGGTAAAATACCCTGGATGACTAGAAGTATCAGACTGGCGAAAGTCCAACTGGGCGCACTTTGCCAAACTAAGCCGATCGCTCGTTGAAGATTGTGGATTAGTTCGAGTAAATGTTGAAAATTTGCTCTTTTCAGCATTAATTAAGGGCTACGGCTGGGATGTCATTCATGCTTTAGGTTAAAATTGGGCGATTAAGCATGGAAAAATGCGATCGTATATCCTGAGTATCATTCAGCACGATCCCTTCATACTCTACCCAGGCGTGAGCTTCAAATTTTCCCTGCTCCCGTCGTACTCCAATTTGCAGGTTGCTGGCCATCCCTTGACGATGTAGCAACCACCATAGCACTAAGGACTTTTTGAGGCAGTTAGCCCAAGGATCACAGTACCGAGCAGCAGTCCTCACCATTCGCGCTGTAGCCAGCGCCTCTGGAAGCCTCTCAACGCATTGTTGAGACATCACTGGAGTAGGTAGTAGCCTCACCATTGCAGTTTGGGTACGGTTCAATCCCCAGAATTTTAGGCATATAGCCACTAACGGCAGCAACACTAAAGCTTGCAGCAACAGAGTACGTTGTTTCGGCTCAATCCGCCAAAAGCTATACCACTTACGAATCACTACCTTCAATTAAGCTATGCTCCATTCATACGTGTGAATGTTGATGGTATGGATACTGAAATTTCTGCCTACCCACAGCACCATTACTCAGGATTTTGCTACGTTCGGGGATGAATTGTACAACACTCCGGACAGTTTTTGGAGGTGGAGCTGGAGAAAAGCTATCCAACCGCACAGAGTGCAGGTGTAAGCAAAACACGATGCACGGATGGATAGCCTCAACAGCCTAGTAGCGGGCCTGCTGACGACAGCAGGCCCCTTAGCAAACCGCAGCGCCAGTTCCTGATGCCATTGATGACCACAATTTTTGTAGTCTGTGGCAAGGTTAACTACACCAATTTGAGCCGATACAGCAACGAGTCGCTGGGGCTTCTACCTCCGAAATCAGACCAGTCCTGTTCTCTTCATAGGACTCCACATCAATGCCGGGTAGACCCAGTAGGGCGGTCTATAAATGGCACCATAACCGCAACGTATAGAAGGTGCTACACCAGCATACTCATTCCTGTAGAGCCGATTAGCCCGGCTTCCTTCAGACAGTACAGGGAGACCGGGCTAGTAGTAGCTAGCTAGCGATCGCTGGATTGTAGGTCTGCCAAGAGAGACACGTTGTCGCCAAACCCGGTAAAAAGGAGTTTTGATATCAACCCTCCATATCGCTGGTGCGACAACCCTAGGGTAAGAATCGTAGGGTGCATTCGCGCAGCAATGCACCATTCCAAAGTTATTTTCAGAGCTAAAAATCCCGCTTTAAACCAAGTGGTTCCACAAAAATAATCGCCAACCCGACTAAGCAAACTTGGGCCAGCCAAACAAATATAAATTATTCGAAACTGCTCACGATCGCTGTAAGGCAATCACCTGGTCAGACGTCATCGGCTCGGTAGTCATGGTGTAGAGCACACCCTCCCTCACCGAGACAAAGTTTAAGTAGTAGTTGGGTTCACCGGGCTTGCTGACGGCGTACACCCGCACCCCCGAGTCGATGGACACAACCTCACCGGTGATGTTGCTCACGGTATAGCCCTGAGATTCTAGACGCGCTTGCAGATCGCCGGCGGCGCTACGCCAGCTGCTGCTGACCGGGCTGCGCCAGCAGTCATTCAGCTCTGGACAGGTGGCCTGAGCCCCCTCTAGGTGGGGAAAGTCGGCGTAGGGCGACGGGGCGGCGGGCTCTGAGGGCGCTGGTGGGGGCGTAAAGGCGGCCGACTCAGGGGCCGCTTCAGGGGCCGGTGGGGTCGGAGCGGGGGTGGCAACAGTAGGCGGGGGTGATGGCTGAACGGGCGCAACAGGCGCGGCCGGAGCTTGAGGAGCCAACGGGGGCACCGCCGCCACGGGGGCTGGCGTGGCGGGCACGGCGGCGATCGGATTGTCTACAGCGGGCTTGGGTAGCAGTGTGACCGCAATATCTTCGGGCAGTGAGGAGTCGGCGATGGCCTCTGCCGGCGGCGGCTCGGGGCTTGAGCCGGGCATTGCCAGAGCCAACAGAACCCCGTGGGCGGCGATCGAGGAGGCCACACACAATAACCCCAGCCAGGACCGCGATCTGCGGGGCAATCCCCATGGGAATCGCGCCTTTGGCTGGGGCGAGGAGCGGCTCAGGGGGAATGGGGAGGGGTTTAGTCTGGGAGTCATTGTCGAAAGGTTGCGATCGCAGACGCGGATAAGCTAACGGGACTTATTCCTCTTTGGCTATTCTAGAGCTATTCTTCCCTTGCCTCAAGCCCTTGTGTTTAGGGCACTGATTTGGTAGCAGTGGCCGAGTCTAGCCCCAGGCGGATTGAAACCATCCGCCACAGTACTGAGACTAAAGGCAGCATTATCAAGAGAAGGTCGCAATAAGCGATACAATGCGATCTGACTTCTCAATGACCTAAGGCTTTCCACTTGAGTTGCCTGTGGCTCTGTTGGGATTGAACTTTTTGAGGTAACACCCTATGAAATTAGGAAGACGTACATTTTTGGGGGCGGGTGCTGCCGCTACCGCCGTAGCCCTGGGCCAACTGCGCCAGCGCCCCGCCAATGCCCAGTTTGGCCTGCGGCGCAGGCCCACGGTCAATCTCTATTCCTCCCGCCACTACGACACCGATGACCAGCTCTACGACGGGTTTCGGGAAGCTACGGGCATTCGCGTCAACGTGGTTGAGGCCGAGGCCGACCAGCTGATCGAGCGGATTAAAAGCGAGGGGCAAAACAGTCCCGCCGACATTCTTATGACCGTAGATGCTGGTCGCCTGTGGCGGGCCGAGCAGGAGGATATGTTTCAGCCGGTCACCTCTTCCATACTGAGTGAGGCGATTCCCGAAAATCTGCGCCACCCCGACGGGCTGTGGTTTGGCCTCACCCAGCGGGCGCGGGTGATCATGTACAACAAGGCTACCGTTGACCCCGCCGAACTCTCCACCTACGAAGACCTGGTAGACCCCAAATGGCGCGGTCGGATTTTGACCCGCAGTTCCACCAACATCTACAGCCAGTCGCTGGTGGGCTCCATGATTGCCGCCCACGGGGCCGAAGAGACTGAAGCATGGGCGCGGGGTCTAGTGGCTAACTTTGCCCGCGATCCCGAGGGTGGCGACACCGATCAGATCAAGGCCGTCGCTGCCGGGCTGGGCGATATTGCTATCTCCAATACCTACTACCTGGCCCGCCTGATCAAGTCTGACAAGGCCGAAGATCGGGCCGTCGCTGAGGCCATAGGGGTGTTCTTCCCCAACCAGGACGATCGCGGTACCCACGTCAACATCAGCGGAGCTGGGGTGCTCAAAACCGCCCCCAACGCTGCCGCCGCCGTCCGGTTCCTAGAGTACCTGGCCAGCCCCGAGGCCCAGCGCATTTTTGCTGAGAGCAACAATGAGTATCCTGTGGTAGAAGGCGTTGCGATCGACTCCGTGGTGGCAGGCTTCGGCGAGTTTAAGGCCGATACCCTGAACGCTTCTGTGTTTGGCAGCAACAACCCCGAAGCCCTGCGCATCACCGATCGCGCTGGCTGGAAGTAGGGTTCTCCCTTTAAGGAGCTCTCGCTTGAGGGGTCGGGTGCCTAGCTATGTTCTAGAGGCTGTGCTTCTAAACCAGCAGGCACCCGACCCCTTTAATGTAGCTATTCGATGCGATCGGGAATGATGACTTAAGCAGGCAAAATACCCGTGATCCAAGTTATTTCTGACTCAGACAAGTCGGGCTTAACCGGTTGCGAGTAATCGATCGCCAGATCAAGCCGGGCTCGGGTATACAGCTCATTGACCACCTGCTGCAAATCAATCACCGGTTCTGGATCGTTGACTTGCAGCGGCACCGGGAAATAGGGAATCGGGTCGGGTAGGTCAAATTCATATAGCTCGGCATTGGGGCGATCGCTACTGCGGCTAACTAAGATGCTGTAGGGCTTTCGATTAGGGTCGCCCAACGGCAGGGGAAGACCACTTCGCAGCAGATCAATTTCGACTAAATGAGTAGCCGAGGCCAAAATTTTCTGACGCTTGGTTTCGTATGCGGTGCGACCTTCCCCTGTTCGCTTGTTGGTGGGTGATAACACTTCAATCACGCAAATCAGTAGATTGGTTTGCACCAGCCGTACTTCTAAAAAGCGTTCAGTTATTTTCACCGGCAGGGGTACCTGCACCCGGCGAGGGGGCGTCAGTTGAGCGGTAGATTCAGATCGACGGGGCGCATCTCCCCGCTGGGCTAGGGCCACGTCGGCAATGCCCACCAGGGGCAGCGGATCGGTCGTGGTGTAAACCCGCTCTTCAATGGAAACTCGGTATTTGGGCGCGACTTGAGGGGTGATGGCATCGGCCAGGGCAACAATCAAGCGATTGTGTACCTGGGGCCATAGGCCAGGTTGTTCAAGGTAGGGATTCATGCCGGGGAAGGGGTTGTGCATTGTCCCTCGCTGAGCCTGTGCTACCAGTGTAAAGGCGAAAAGGGTTGGCTATTCCATGCGATCGCCGCGTTACCCCAAGGCTAACCGCACCCTGCCAGATGCATCCCGATCGCAGTGGGGCAACCTGAAAGAGCTACCAGTCCCAATCTCTCCAGGTTCACCATGCGCGAGTTTTACGATATTGCCCAAGCCGCAACCGATGAGCAAGGACTGCTAGCTAAGATGGGCAGTCTAGTGATTAAGATTAAATTTGTTGCACCTCGGCGTGGGTAAATGGCCTGGGCTTTGACTTCAGGTCGTCCTTCACCTTCACCAGCTTCCACGGATCCAAATCCTGGCGTCCCACTTCCAGCATTCCGACAGGGTCGTCAGGCGATCGCGAATTGTCCGGGGCTTCTGGTACTGCCGGAGAAACTCCACAAACTCCTTAGCCTTTTCGATTCCGATAAAATCTACCCGTTGGTCTTTGAAAAACTGCTTCAGCCTCGTCCCTAGAGCTCCGTACTTTTCCAACGTCCTGGCGTCTACTTCTTTAACCTTATGCTCCACAAACCGGTCAAAGAGATCCACCACGGATTCACTCTGGGATCTGACCTGTTCATTCACATTCGTTGGGCGAACTTGAACCCGGTACTTCTCTAACGTCGGGTCGTAGCTACCATCAGTGAGATCAATCTCAATCTGTTTTGCCAGCAACTCCGCCTTTTTGCGGTTGGAGCGTGTGTCGGGTAAGCCCAGGTACAGCACTGGCCTCTTGTCCGATCCTTCAATTCGCCATCGCAGTCGCAGCAGTCCCTTCTGACTCAAAACCGAAACTGTGCCCTCGTGGGATTTTTGGATTCTGCCTGTCATGGTGGGTACCTGTCCGAAGCGTCTGGCACCTCTTACGGACATAGTACTGGTGCATTAGGGAGGCCTTCAAAACACTTAACCACAAGGATTTCCGAGAGTGCCCAAGAGTGCCCAAACGAGTTCCCAAAGTGCCTAAAACGGCCTAAATCGATCCAAAAATGGCCAAAATACAAAAACCGAAACAAAGGCTGTAATCCTTGTTGCGTAACGGGTTGAGGTGTTTTTGAGAATGGAGAATAGGAGATTCGAACTCCTGACCTCTGCGGTGCGATCGCAGCGCTCTACCAACTGAGCTAATTCCCCGTATTTTGCTGTGCGATGCACCACTACGGTGCGATTGGCCTTCGGCCACCCCTTGGGAACGCAGCGCTCTATCAGCTGAGCTAATTCCCGAAGAACTGGAAGTATCTTAGCAAAAACAGACCGTCTCCTATCGCTTTCGTCCCTTCGCCGATCGCCCCTTATTCCCCGGCGGCGTCTGATGGGCACCAAAATACTTCTCGCTGCGGTATCGCAGCCACACCCGCAGGGTTTGGGGAATCTGGTCTTTTTGCTCTTTGGTTAGAGTGTTGTAGAGAGCCAGCGCTTTTTCTCGTTCGCCCCGGCAGGCGGCGTTGTTGTGGGCATCCCAGTAGCTGCGGGCTAGGCGAATGCGGCGACACACTTCCTTAACTAAAGCTTTTCCCTCAAGAGGCGATTCTGGCGGCACGGGTGCGATCCTTTTGGGCGGTCAAGCCCTTAAGCTAGAACACTGTGATCTCTTTTCACCTTACCGCTCTCTATGAAAGTTGCCACCTGGAACGTCAACTCCATTCGATCGCGCCTTGACCACGCGACCCAGTGGCTGCAAACCAACCCGGTAGACGTGCTGTGCCTGCAAGAGACCAAGGTTGTCAACGAGACGTTTCCGACCGCAGCTTTTTCAGAGCTGGGCTACACCGCTTATATCTATGGACAAAAGTCCTACAACGGGGTGGCATTGCTGAGCCGCCAGCCCCTAGAGGACGTGCAGTACGGCTTTGCGGCGGTGTTGGGGGCTGAGCGGGTGGGCGATTTAGACGATCAAAAGCGGGCGATCGCCGGGCTGTGGGGAGACATCTATATAGTGAATCTCTACGTACCCAACGGCAGTTCTATCGGCAGCGATAAGTATGAGTACAAGCTGCGCTGGCTGGCCTGCCTGAAGGAGTATTTAACGGCGCTGCTGCTGCAATATCCCAACCTCAACGTCTGCGGCGACTTCAACATTGCTCTAGAAGACAAAGACATCTACAACCCCGAGGGCAAAGACAAACACATCATGTCTTCTCCCACCGAGCGGCAGGCACTCAGGGAGGTCATGTCCGTAGGGCTCAAGGATGGCTTTCGCCTGTTCAATGACGAGGGCGGCCACTTTAGCTGGTGGGACTATCGGGCGGCATCGTTTCGGCGCAACATGGGTTGGCGGATCGACCATCACTACCTGTCGGCGGGGCTGGGCGATCGCGCCCTCAGCTGTACCATCGACCCCGAACCGCGGCGCTGGGAAAAACCGAGCGACCACACGCCGGTGATTATGGAATATGCCTGAGGGTTTAGGAGAATGCCCTGCCAGGGCTAACCTAAGAGAGTAAGATAGGCACATTAAGCAGGTTTTCTGCACACCAGGAGTAACCGAGGTTGGGGCTTCGGGGATGGGCTTACCCGCCGGGGTACTCACTGGAGGTTTACCCCCAGCCAGGATGTGGCCAGGCCCGATCTATCTGCTCCCCATGCACCGCAGTTTTAAGCCCATTTTTGAGCGAGCCGTAGATACAGGCCAATGGCAATACTACACGTCAGTTGGGTTCCCCAGGCGCAGCAGTTTTTTCTCTGGGCCGAAGCTTGGCAACCGCTGCCAGCTGAAGGGTTAGCCCCTTGGGACGGGTTACAGCTGCATCCCTACGCGCTGGGTCAGGTCGATTTGGCCCAGGTGCTCTCAGGAATGCAGAAACAGCTGCTCGGCCGCTCTGTCTCGGCGACCGATCTCTTTCCCGGGGTGCTGACCGAGGCCGCCGTAGCCGCGGGCAAGGCCGTAAAGGCGACCGGGAGTCGGCGATCGCGCGCTACAAAAGCAGGCGCGCGCGGGGCTGGCCCCGTTTGGGGCGAGACAACCCTACCGCTGCCCGCCCAGATTACAGCCACCGCTCTGGTGCCTGTGCATTCTGCCCGCCTCGGTGCCCAGCTAGAGGCTGAACTGGCGGCCGACATCGTTCTGCATCCCTGGCAGGTGCAGGGTTGGCAGCTGGGCATGGCCGATTTTTTGCCGATTTTGCTGGCCCTGCCCCTGGGGCAGCACACCCTCACCGGCCCCGGCGAAATTGGCGCCGACCTGCGCTACTGGGGCCACATTGCCCGCTGGGGCCTCAACCTGCTGGCCCGAGGCAAGTTTTTGCCCGACCTGGAGCTCACCAGCCAAACCCTGGCGGCGGGGTGGCAGCCCCTGCTCGACAGCGCCCCCGATCAGGAGCGGCTGCGCAATTTTGCCCTAGCCATGCCCCCAAGCTGTCGCATCCACCTGCCCGCGGTGGCCAAAGGTGCCCTGCCCCTGGCCTGTGGCTCCCCCCTGCTGGAGCCTCAACCGCTGCTGCTGCTGTTCTTGGCCGCCCTGGTCGACCACCAGGTGCGCCAGGCTGCCCAGGCTCAGCCCCCCAACGGTCTGGCCAATTTGGGCAAAGAGTTACCTTTACAGCCCTGGTTACAGGCCCTCAGCCAGCCGGTTGGCACACTGGAAGCCAGCGCCGCTGCCGCCGCCCGTCTCCAGGAGGCATTAACTACCTGGACGACCCCGCTACAAACCTTAGCGGCAGACCCAGCCAGCCAGTTTCGTCTGCGGCTGGTGCTCCAGCCGCCGTCGCAGTTAGACCTGCCCTGGCAGCTTCACTACCAGCTTCAATCGGCGGCCAACCCCGACTGGCAGCTGGGGGCCGACTCGATTTGGCAGCACCCAGTCGATGAGTTGCACCACCAGGGAGCCCTTCTCAAGTTTCCCCAAGAAACCCTGCTGGGCAGCCTGGGAAGGGCGGCCCGCCTCTACGACCCCATCCGCGAGAGCCTGCGTCAGCAGCACCCCACCCACTGCGACCTCGACCCGATTCAGGCCTACCAGTTTATTAAAGCGTCGGCCTGGCAGCTGCAAGACAACGGGGTTGAGGTCGAACTTCCCCCGGGCCTGGCCCAAACCGCCGAGAGTGGCAGCGGACGGCTGGGCCTCAAGGTGCAGGCGGAGGTGCCGCCCCAAAAACAGCGGCAGCGGCTGGGCCTCAAGAGCCTGCTGAACTTTCGCTGGGAGCTGTCGATCGCGGGGGAAACCCTCTCCGCTGCCGAGTTCGAGCAGTTGATCAACCAGGGCTCACCGCTGGTCGAAATCAACGGCCGCTGGGTCGAACTCAAGCCCCAGGATGTGAAAGCGGCGCGACAGTTTTTGGCCGGCCAAAAGACCGCTACCCCCCTCTCGGTGGAAGACGCCCTGCGCATTAGTACCGGCGACACCCAGCTGATCGACAAGCTGCCGGTAGTCAGCTTTGAGGCCACCGGAGCCTTGCAAACCCTGATCGAAACCCTCACCACCGGCAATCAAACCCTAGACGAGATAGCGGCTCCCAGCGGGTTTAAAGGGCAGCTGCGGCCCTACCAGGCGCGGGGTGTGTCGTGGCTGGCCTTTCTAGAACAGTGGGGCCTGGGGGCCTGCCTGGCGGATGACATGGGTCTGGGCAAAACGATTCAGCTGATTGCCTTCTTGCTCTATTTAAAGGACAACGGCTGGTTGGAGTCTCCGGTGCTGCTGGTGTGCCCCACCTCGGTGTTGGGCAACTGGGAAAAGGAAGTCAAGCGGTTTGCCCCCCAGCTCAAAACCCTATTGCACCACGGCGATCGCCGCCCTCGCGGCAGCGCCCTGGCCAAAGCCGTGCAAGACCAGCACCTGGTCATCACCAGCTACGCCCTCATCTACCGCGATCTCAAGCCCCTGCAGGGGGTGAGTTGGCAGTGCCTGGTGCTCGACGAGGCCCAGAACATTAAAAACTCCGACGCCAAGCAGTCCAAAGCAGCCCGCCAGATCGAGGCCCAGTTTCGCGTTGCCCTGACCGGCACCCCGGTAGAAAACCGTCTGGGCGAGCTGTGGTCGATTATGGATTTTCTCAACCCCGGCTATCTGGGGCCCAAGAATTTCTTTCAGCGGCGCTTTGCCACCCCGATCGAGCGCTACGGCGACACCGCCTCGCTGCGGGCGCTGAAGGGGCTGGTGCAGCCCTTTATTCTGCGGCGGCTGAAGACCGATCGCACCATCATTCAAGACCTGCCCGAGAAGCAGGAGATGAGCGTGTACTGCGGCCTCTCCGCCGAGCAGGCCAACCTCTACCAGCAGACCGTCGACCGGGCGCTCGAAACCCTCGACGACGCCACCGGGGTGCAGCGCAAGGGCCAGATCCTGGCCCTGCTGACCAAGCTCAAGCAGATCTGCAACCACCCGGCCCAGTTTTTGCAGGAGCCCAGCCTGGGGCTAAAGGGGCGGTCGGGCAAGCTCCAGCGGCTCGACGAAATGCTGGAGGAAGTGATCGCCGAGGATGACCGGGCGCTGATCTTTACCCAGTTTGCCGAGTGGGGCAAGTTACTCCAGCGGCACCTGCAATCCTATCTGGGTCAAGAAGCCCTATTCCTCTACGGCAGCACCACCAAAAATCAGCGGGAGGCCATGGTCGATCGCTTCCAGAACGACCCCGCTGCGCCGCGCCTGTTTATTCTGTCCCTCAAGGCGGGGGGCGTTGGCCTCAACCTCACCCGCGCCAACCACGTATTCCACTACGATCGCTGGTGGAACCCGGCGATCGAAAACCAGGCCACCGACCGCGCCTTTCGCATTGGCCAGACCCGCAACGTGCAGGTGCACAAGTTTGTCACCACCGGCACCCTAGAGGAGCGCATCCACGAGATGATCGAGAGCAAAAAGGCCCTCTCGGAGCAGGTGGTCAGCGCGGGCGAAGGCTGGCTGACCGAGTTTGACACCGACCAGCTGCGCAACCTGCTGCTGCTCGATCGCAACGCCATCATCGACGACGACGGCGAGTAGCGCCCGCCTAGCCCCTATACAGAAGCCCCCATAGAACGGAGCACAGGCGAAGTGGTACGATCGGCAGCGGCGGGTTGGCCCTCGCCAGGGGCGCGATCGCCGGCTCTGAGGCAACCCGGTTGCACCACTGGCACAGGCCGGGATGCTACCCTGAGTCTCCGCGGGTATTGTGGTGGGTGGCCTAGATTGGTTGCCCCAAGCTACCCGGCCAGACATTTTTCATTGGAGGTACACCATGACATCCCTCAAGCAAGCTCTTAAATTTGCCGCCCTGGGGCTGGCCGCCGTGGCTGCAGCCGTCGGCCTTAGCATTGCTCTGCCCCAGCCGATCCAGGCCCAGACCGGCCTGACGATCTTTGGCGGCGTCGACGCTGAGTTTCGCCTCGGCTATCTAATCGACTTCAACCGGCCTCACAGCAGCAACGCCCGCTACTACCTCAACATCATGCGGACTAAACTGCCCCGTGATGTCATCTCCCTCGAAATTGACTACCCCGAAACCTTTACCGAGATTGGGGGTCGCATTGACCCCAACAAGATTGAGTTGCGCAGCGGCGACTGGCGGGGCCGCGATGTAATTCCCCTCAAGGCGGCCGATCTGATCGAAGGTGAAAACCGGATTGAGCTCATCCCCGCAGAGCCCATTCCGGCCAACACCAACCTGGTGGTCGTGCTCTCCGACGTGCGCAACCCCCGCCGCTACGGCTACCACTACTTCAACCTGCGGATGATGTACCAGGGCGATGTGATCAACCAGTACGTCGGCACCTGGCCCATGGAAATTGCGTCTGAAACCAATCAGCGTCGCTAGTCCTAAGGGCTCATTGGTGCTATTATCGTAGACCGTGACTTTTTAATTCAGAAACAGGCAAAGCCATGAGCAAGCGCACCCTAGAGGGCACCAACCGAAAGCAGAAGCGAACCTCCGGGTTCCGCGCTCGTATGCGCTCCCACACCGGCCAAAACGTGATCAAAGCCCGCCGTCGCAAAGGTCGGGCTAAGCTTGCGGTCTAGCTCCGGCCGGGGCCAACCCCAGGGTTAATCTGGGCGTTTTGAATAAAGTGGCATTCTATGGCCCTGGGGCTACTATCAGCTCCAGGGCTATTGCTGTAGGTAAGGGTCGGGCGGTGCTCCCCAAACACAATCGACTGCGGCGATCGCGGGAATTTTCTCAGGTGTACCGGCAGGGCAGAAAAGCGGTTTCTGCCCACTTGGTGGTGCGGGTGTGGCCGCTGCCTGCCAACGCCGCCCCAAGTGAGCTAATGCCCCGCCTTGGCATCGTCGTCGGCCTCAAGGTCCACAAGCGAGCGGTGGTGCGAAATCGGCTTAAGCGCCAGGTGCGCGCTGCCCTCAGAACGCTCCTGCCGCGGCTCAAACCATCGCTCTGGGTGGTCATCAACCTGCGCCCCGAAGCAGTTCAGTGCGAATACGGCGAATTTTTGCGAGAATTAGAACAGTTGCTTACCAAGCTAGAGGTATTCCATGGGCATTCGTGAGGATGTGTACTACGAGGGCGGCCCCCACATTGGCGATTTAATTATCAATATTTTGCTGGGCTTTACTGTTATTTGCCTTCCCCTCACGGTTGGAGCCATCACCCGTGCCCTGTGGCTGCGCTACCGCATCACCAATCGGCGCATCTCGGTAACCGGCGGTTGGCAGGGGCGCGAGCGCACCGACCTGATTTACAACGAAATCAGTAAAATCGTCACAGTGCCGCGGGGCATTGGTCTCTGGGGCGACATGGTGGTCACCCTCAAAGACGGCAGCCGCCTAGAGCTGCGCTCTATGCCCCGCTTCCGTGAGGTGTATGAGTATATCAACGAGCGCATTTCTCCCAAGGCCAAGGCCGTCAGCGGTGCCCTCGGCGAGATCTGATTTTGGCCATCTACGGCAATCCCCCCAACAACCGGACGGCTTGCCTTCCCGCCGATGGGGTAGATTAAGTAACTGAGCAGTTAACGTCGTATCCCCTGTAGCAGGGTTCAGGTGCCCATGGATTTTGGAATTGGATTTCTGACCAACAACATCATGTTGCCGATCCTAGATTTTTTCTACGGGATCGTGCCCAGCTACGGGTTGGCCATTGTGGCCCTCACCCTGGTGATTCGGTTTGCCCTGTATCCCCTCAACGCCGGCTCTATCCGCAACATGCGGCGCATGAAGGTGGCCCAGCCCCTCATGCAAAAGCGCGTCAAAGAGATCCAAGAGCGCTACAAAGACAACCCCACCAAGCTCCAGGAGGAGATGAGTGGGGTCTACAAAGAGTTTGGTAACCCGCTGGCGGGCTGCTTCCCGGTGCTGCTGCAGATGCCTATTCTCTTTGCGCTGTTTGCCACCCTGCGGGGGTCGCCGTTCTCCGACATCAACTATGACGTCAACGTGCAGGTTTTTCCCCAGGAAAAAATCGAGCAAATTCAGCCCCAGGTGTTTACCACCCCACCCAAGGCCATCTACGTGTCGGACGGGTCGCACTTCCCCATTTCAGCGGTGGTGCCCGGCGGCAACAAGCTGGTAGTGGGTGAAAAGACCGATGTGCGTCTGCAAACTGCGGAAGGCCAATCCATCGAGTCGCTGGTGGTTGAGTACAACGACGATATCGACAGCTTTAAGCCCAGATGGGAAGTTACCAAGGGCGACGACGTTATTTCAGTCGACGAAGCAGGGCACATCACCGCCCTGGCTCCCGGTGAGGCCACGGTGCGGGCACAGGCTCCCGGACTGGCCGCCAACAAGGGTTTTCTGTTTATCAAAGCCCTGGGCCGCATCGGTGTAACCGGCGACGATGGAGCTATCCACTGGGATATCTTGATCATGATTCTGGGGTTTGGGGCCAGCCTCTACCTCAACCAGGTGCTCTCGGGCCAGGGGTCTGCCACCAGCGATAACCCTCAACAGGCGGCGGTGAACAAGTTTACCCCGATCATCTTCTCCGGCATGTTCCTGTTCTTTCCGCTGCCGGCCGGCGTGCTGATGTACATGCTAATCGCCAACATCTTTCAAACCTTTCAGACGTTTCTTCTGTCGCGGGAGCCGCTGCCTGAGAACCTGCAAAAAATTGTCGATGCCGAGTCCAAGGTAGACGACGACCGGAAGACCCTGCCCTTTGAGCCAGGGCGTAGCAAGAAGAAAAAGGCATAGTCTATGGCCACCGATGCTGCCACCGCTGGAATCAACTGGTTGACTACCCTGCTCACCATGCAGGGGCTGACTACCACTGTTAGCGCTCATCCGGTCGAGGACGAGTCGGGAGAAAGCTGCTGGCTCACCATTGCCGAAGCGCCGCTGTCGCCTGAGCAGGTGCAGGCGCTGATTGGCGACAGCGGGGCGGTTTTAGATTCCATTCAGTACCTGGCCAATACCACCCTTAACCTGGGCAAAGACCAAGACGCGCAGCAGGCCTTTACGATTGAACTGGCTGGCTACCGGGCCAAGCGGCTAGAGGAACTCAAGGCCATGGCCGCTGAAGCGGCTGAGCGAGTACTGGCCAGCGGCGAAGAGTACGAAATGCAGGGACTGTCTTCTGCTGAGCGGCGGCAGATGCACCACTTTTTAGCCGCCCATGAGGGATTGGCCACCTTTAGCCGGGGCCGCGAACCCGATCGCCGGCTGGTGGTCTGTATAGCGGGCCAGCAGGCCGACTCCTCCGAGGGCTAAACCAAGTTGAGATAGCGCCAGTCACAGGAGGTTTTAGCGATGGACAAGATATATATTCCCAACCTGCTGCAGCGGCCTGAGAAAACCCTCGCGGTTGAGCTAGATACTCACCTGGCCGACTTGGAAACCCTCACCCCCGTGCGGGGCGAGCTGACCGTGACCCACCAGGGCACCTACCTGGAAGTCAAGGCCCGGGCCGACACCATTGTGACGCTGACCTGCGATCGCTGCCTGCAAGCCTACAATCACCGGGTTGCGGTTGCCGCCGAAGAGCTGATCTGGCTAGAGCACGAGCCTGACCCCGCCACCCTGCCCCTGGAGCGAGAGGTGAGCGTGGATGACCTGTTTGAAACCCTGCCACCCAACAGCTATTTTTACCCCGAAACCTGGATCTACGAGCAGATCTGCCTAGCCCTGCCCCAGCCCCAAATCTGCGACGAAGACTGCCCCGGCATTGAGTTGCGCAACCAGGGGGCCGTCGCCAACGACCCCGTAGATCACCGCTGGGCGGCTCTAACCCAGCTTCAGCAGCAGCTAAAACAACCCGATACTTAGAATCGGCAATCGTAAGAGTTTTCGCTTAACTGCTACTCGAGCCCCTTTGTGGGCTCAACCTCGCCCTATTGCTGCCCATCATGGTCATAATCGCCTTGATCAATTCATCTGGTTCAACAGGCTTTGTCAGATGCCCTTGAAACCCGGCTGCTAGGGCTTGCTGTTGATTCATTTCCCCAGCATAAGCCGTGAGGGCGATGGCAGGAAAATCCACTGGCTGGGCAAGCGCCAGAACCTGCCTATTTGGTTCGCTGGAAATTTGAGAAAGCTGGCGCATTAGCTCATAGCCATCCATCTCTGGCATGCCAATGTCGCTCAGGAGCAGATCGAAGGATGTGGTTGAGAGTTGTTGCAGGGCCTCAATCGCTGAACTCACGGCAGTCACGTCGGCTCCCGCTTGTTCCACGACAAACGCGACAAACTCGCGGGAATCAGGTTCATCATCGACAATCAGCACCCGCAGATTGGTTAGGGGGAGAGTGTCGGATTGAACCAGGATGGGATTGGTAACGTCCTCGACCGAATTCACGATCTGTAAGCAAGGCAATTCAACTGTAAGTGTTGCTCCCTGGTCTTCGCCTAAGCTCTCGACCCAAATTCTGCCGCCATGCAGGGTGACAATTTGCTTCGCGATCGCCAGCCCTAACCCCAACCCGCCAAACTTGCGGGTCGTCGCCCCATCCTCCTGCCGGAAATGCTCAAAGACGTAGGGCAGAAATTCTGGGGTGATGCCTTTGCCGGTATCGCTCACTTGCAGTCGGGCCTGATGGTTAACCTGGGTGAGGCGAACGTCAACCCTGCCCCCAGGGGGCGTAAATTTCACAGCGTTGGTCAGGAGGTTCCACACGACCTGTTGCAGGCGTCCTGCATCGCCAGCGACCTGCCCAACGTTGGGCTCACTGTAAACTGCAATGGCAATGCGTTTGGCCTCTGCCGCCAGCTGTACGGTTTCGATCGCCGACGAAATGACAAACGCCAAACTCACCGGAGCCGCATTCAGCACCAGTTTGCCCTGCATAATGCGAGAAATGTCGAGCAGGTCGTCGATGAGTTGGCACTGAAGTTTGGCATTGCGCTCGATTGTGGCCAGGGCTTCATCCGTTCTCACCGGGTCTAACTTGCCACCGCGCAATAGTCTCGCCCAACCCAAGATCGGGTTGAGCGGCGACCTGAGTTCGTGGGACAGCACAGCTAAAAATTCATCTTTAAGTTGGTTTGTCCGTTCGGCGGCTGCCCGGGCGGCTTGTTCTTGCTCTAGCAGTTGCTCCCGTTCTTGCTCGACTTGTAGGCGCTCAGTAATGTCTGTGTTGGTGCCAAACCAGCGCAAAATGTTTCCTGCGGCATCTCTGATGGGGACAGCACGAGACAGAAACCAGCCGTAGGTGCCATCTTTGCTGCGCAGCGGAAACGTGTCCTCCCAGGGTTCGCCGACTTCAATGCAATGGCGAAAATGCTCAACCACGCGATCGACATGTTCTGGATGATGAATTTGTTGCCAACCCCAGCCCAGCATCGCGTCAAGGGTGGTACCGGTATACTCAAACCAGCGCCGGTTGTACCAAAAGATTGAGCCGTCTTTGTCGGCCATCCAAGCAAATTGAGACATTTGATCGGCTAACGTCCGAAAGCGTTCCTCACTCTCGCGCAGGTTTGCCTCTGCCTGTTTGCGCTCGGTAATATCAATAGCAACCCCGCCAACCAAAGATTCCCCAGAATTGTCGGCGATCGGAAACTTGTAGACTAAGAAATCGCCCATCGTTCCATCAGAGCGAGGCGCAACCTCCGTCGTTTCGACGACTGTTTGGGTATCCGCTGCTTGCCGAATGTTGTCTAAAAACTGTTCAGCAATCGCCTTTGGATACAGGTCAAAAACGGTTTTTCCCAGCACATCCTGAGTGAGAAACTGAAATGTACGGAAGTAGGTCTGGCTTAGGTAGAGCACTCGACCGTCGCGATCGGTGATCCAGGCGGCCGTAGGGCTGTGATCCATAAACGCTTGAAAACGCTCTTCGCTCTGGCGCAGGGCCTGTTCTGCCTGTTTGCGGTGGGTGATATCGCGGGTTACGCCAGCGACGGCTTCGACTGCGCCGTTCGCGTCGTATAGCGGCACAAAAACATATTCATAGTCGCCTGGCCCCGCCGCGCTGGTGAAGGCTGCTTCATCCTTAAGGGGCTGGTGGGTCTCAATCACCTGCTGAATCTGAGCGTGGATTTTGGCGGCTAGATCGGCCGGATAGCCGTCTATTTCAAAGAAGGTTTTGCCCAGCACTTCAGCCGAGGTTTTTTGGAAGAGGTCGAGCAACTGCGGATTGAAGTAGGTGAAGCGTCCTGAGCGATCGAAGGTGTAAATGAAGTCGGGAACGGAAGTGGCGATCGCGTCAAACCGACCCAGCTGTCGCTCTAGCTCGGTGGAGGTTTGCTGTAGGGCTACTTCGGCGCGGACACGTTCAACGGCGGCCCAGGTACGCTCGGCGACTTCCTCCACCAGGGCTATCTCATCCGGCGTCCATGCCCGGGGCTGGGCGGCGTGAACGGCCAGCCCCGCCACAAACTCACCGCGCTTGATTAAGGGAATGCCGATGTAGGCCCCAATCTGGACCGCGGCATAGGCCGATCGCTGGGTTGCAGACAGGTGAGGATCGGCCTGCACATCGGCCACGACCACGGTATGACCGGCACGGTAGGCCGCCAGCAGCGTTGGCCCAAAGGAATCGATCGGGTAGCACCCAGCCATGGCTGAGGCACCGTTGACATAATCTTGCTCAACCACGTAATCGGCCCCGCACACCTCAAAGTAGGCGACGCGGTTCGCGCCCAGGTATTGGCCCAGCACATGGCTGGCGGTGGCCTGCACCTCTACTGGGTCGGCCAGGGGGCGGAGCGCATCGGTGAGAGAGACGCGGAAAGCATCAAACGCGGCGGTGCGCTGGGAAAGTGCTTCGGCCCGCTTGCGATCGCTGATGTCTTTGCAGACGATCGCCACCTTGCGCGCTTCTGGCTCACCGAGACGGTAGGCAAACAGGTCAAACCAGCGATCGAGGGCGACGGAGCTATTTTCAAACCGAGCCGCTTCACCCGTCAGCGCAACTCGACCGTAAATTTTAATTAAGTGCTCTTCTAGATTGAGCTGACGCGCTGTTTTACCGACGGCTTGTTGCAGTCCGGTTTGTCGCTCAAACATTGGGTTGACTTCTAGAACGCGGTAGTCGATCGGCGCGGCGTGGGCATCCAGCAGAACTTCAACTACACAAAAGCCTTCATCGATCGCCTCAAACAGCGTCCGATAGCGTTCCTCAGACTGGCGCAAGGCGGCGGCAGTTTGAATTTGCTCGGTGACATCGTTGAAATAAACAGCGATGCCAGTTGCAGCGGGATAGGTGCGAATGTCGTACCAGCGATCGTGGTCGGGGTAAAACGCCGTCACTGTTCCCGGCACGCGATCGTGCATTGCCTTCCGGTAGACAGTTTCAAATTCACTACCCGCTACACTCGGATATTCTTGCCAAAAATCTTTGCCAATCAGGTCACGTCGATCGAGCAACGCTTCGCCGGATTGATTCATGTAAGTAAACCGCCAGTTTTCATCGAGGGCAAAGAATGCCTCAGCAATGCTTTCCAGAACGTTTCGAGTCTTCTCCTCGCTTTCCCGCAGAGCGGCTTCCGCTTGAATTTTCTCGGTGACGTTTCTAAAGTAGACCGTGATTCCGTCTGCGGCAGGATAGGCGTAGACTTCATACCAACAGTTGTGGTCAGGATAGAACGAGGTCAACGAGGAAGCCACTCGCTCGCTGGCGGTTCGGTGATAGGCTCGCTCGAATTCCGTGCCGACGGTGCCCGGATATACCTCCCAGATCACCTGATCGAGCAGATCGCCTGGAGTCCGATTAAGGATACGTTCTGCCTGCGGATTCACATAGGTAAACCGCCAATCTTGGTCGAGCGCGAAGAATCCGTCGGTAATGCTCTCCAAAATATTTCGGCTCTGCGCTTCGCTTTTCTGCAAGGCTTGCTCAGCCTGCAATCCTAATTCAGCGGTCTGACGCAGATGTATACTCTGCAACGCAGCAGCAGCGAACCCCGTCAGACTCGTCATTAAGCGTAAGTCTTCCCGATCAAACCGCCGCTGCTCTGTGTGAGAAAGAATCCAAAGGGTGCCGAGCGGTTGGTCGTTCGTGCAGATTGGAATCAGCAGTCCCTCAATGATCGGAAACTGTGGCTGATGCAGGTAGGTAAAGTAACGTTCGGGACGCGCATAGAGTTGCGGTTGCCCGCAGTGAATCGTCGTGCCACAAGGACTAAAGTTGCTTGGCGCAGTTGCTTGTTCCCAGGACTCTAACGTACCTGCGATCGCCACCCAGCGAAACACAGAGGAGCCATCGGCTAGAGTCTCTAACGAGCTGACTCCAACCGTGTCGGCTTGGCAAAGCTCCCGAGCAATTTGTACCAGGGTTTTGAGCCGCGACTGCGGCTCGTCCGTCAGTTGTTGAGCCAGCGTGGCAAAGGCTTGATTTTCAGCCGCTAAGTCTGGCTGTCTTGCCGGACGCTCCCCTAGGGCTGCGGTGATCAGAACATCAGCTTCAGATCGGGTCGAAGGGCGAGTTTGAGACGACCCCTGCTCTGAAAGGGCAGAGTGACTTAAGGGGCAATCGGTCATACACCTTCGTCCCGATGCCGAAAAAACTTGACTAACAGGTCTTGACCGCGATCGCCCATTTGATGCAGGATAAACTCCATTTGCTTTAAGGCAATTGGCCAAGGCTGAGTCGGTCGTTTTCCCAGCGATTCACACGTTGAAATGAAACGCCTAACATCGAAGACACCCTACTACTGCCCCTTGGCGAGATTGGAAAAACATCCAATCCCCAGTTATGGCCATTAGCAACCGAAACCTCTCCAGCATAACCTCTCCAGACTTAGCCAAAGCGCTCTCAAGTCAAAAATCCGATAGGCTGGAAACATTAACCAAGAGTCGTGGGATAACCAAGTCACGCTGACATGGGTTTTACTGAAGAACTGGGCCTGTTGATTCGGGCCCGCTACCCGATTATTTACATCGCCACCGCCGAAGAGGATCGGGCCGAGGCCGACATTGCCGCCTGCGCCACCGCCCAGGGCAACCGCGCCCTCTACATCTGGGATTTTGTCGATGGCTACTCTGGCAACCTCAACGACGCCGGCTTTGGCAAGCGCAACCCGCTCCAGGCCCTAGAACTAGTCGAAAAACTGCCCGCCACCGCCCCAGCGGTGTTTGTGCTGCGCGACTTTCATCGGTTTTTAGACGACATTGCCATCTCCCGCAAGCTCCGCAATCTGGCCCGCCGCCTCAAGGCCCAGCCCAAAACCCTGGTGATTCTCTCGGCCCAGCTGGCAATTCCCGATGAGCTGAGCGAGACGGTGACGGTGCTGGAATTTACCCTGCCCGATGCCGCCGCCATTCGCCAGGAGGTGCAGCAGCTTTTGGCCGCCACCAACACCAACCTGCCGTCAAACATGCTGGAGGAGGTGGTGCGCACCTGTCAGGGGCTGTCGCTGGAGCGCATTCGGCGGGTGCTGGCGCGGGCGATCGCCTACCACGGGGCCTTTGACCCCAACGACCTCGACCTGATTCTCGACGAAAAGCGCCAGAGCATTCGCCAAACCCAAATTCTCGACTACTACCCCGCCAAAGAGCAGATCTCGGATATCGGCGGTCTGGACAACCTCAAAGACTGGCTGCTAAAGCGGGGGGCGGCGTTTTCGGAAAAGGCCCGTCAGTACGGTCTGCCCCACCCGCGCGGGCTGCTCCTGCTGGGCATTCAGGGCACGGGCAAGTCGCTCACCGCCAAAGCGATCGCCCACCACTGGCATCTGCCTCTGCTGCGGCTTGATGTGGGTCGGTTGTTTGGCGGCCTGGTGGGCGAGTCTGAGGCCCGCACCCGCCAGATGATTCAGCTGGCAGAAGCCCTGGCCCCCTGCGTGCTGTGGATTGACGAGATCGACAAAGCCTTTGCGGGTATGGATGGCCGGGGGGATTCCGGTACCGCCAGCCGCGTCTTTGGCACCTTCATCACCTGGATGGCCGAGAAAACCTCGCCGGTGTTTGTGGTGGCCACCGCCAACAACATTCAGGCGCTGCCCCCCGAGATGCTGCGCCGGGGCCGCTTTGACGAAATATTTTTTGTCGGGCTGCCCAGCCAGAGCGATCGCCAGGCCATTTTTGAGGTACACCTCTCTCGCCTGCGACCCCATACGCTCAAATCCTTTGACATTGCCCGACTGGCCTACGAAACCCCAGACTTCTCGGGGGCTGAGATCGAGCAGGCGATCGTGGAGGCCATGCACTTGGGGTTTAGCCAAAACCGCGACTTTACCACCGACGACATTCTCACCGCCGCCAGCGAAATGGTGCCCCTGGCCCGCACGGCCCAGGAGCAGATCGAAGCCCTGCAGGCCTGGGCAGCGGCAGGTAAAGCCCGCATGGCCTCTCGCGGTGGCCTCGACCCACGATTTCGCCCCGCCCTACCCGATGCCGATTAGGTGGGGTTGCTGTACCATTAGCAAGCTGTAAACGATTTTTCCTGGCCTGCGACCTCCATGAAAGGATTTTTCCTTGGCCTGTCAAAGTTAATTTTGGGCGTTGCGGTCGCCCTCATTCTGCTGTCGATGGCGGGGGTGGCCACGGCCCGCTACTTTATGGGTCGCCTCTCGGTGCTGCCGCCCAAGCCGCTGTACGGAGATGAGATGCCCACCGCCGTGTCTCCCGATGCCCCAGAGGCTGCCCCGGAGGCCGTTGCCGAAGCCCCGCCCGAGGCTGACCCAGCGGTAGAGCCGCCCGATGAACCGGCCCTTGAACCCGGTGCCTACAACGCTACCGTGGTGCAGCCCATCGGCCTGGTAATGCGAGAAGGCCCAGGGGTAGAGTTTCCCCAGGTGGGGGGCGTAGACGTAAACGAAGCCGTAGTGGTGCTTGAAGAACCCGCCGACCAAACCTGGGTGAAGGTGCGGGTGGTGGCCAATGGCCAGGAAGGCTGGGTTAAGGCAGGCAATACCCGCCGCAGCGAGTGACTTCGATTCCTGAGCGGAGCTGTTTTTGGCCTGGGTTAGGCGGCCTTTCTGGGAAGAATGTTAACTAATCTAACCAAGCCTTAAGCTTGGTATCAGTTCACCAGGGTCTATAACCTGGGGTATAGGCAAAATGATAGCGTTAGGTTTGAAAAACAACCCACCTTTAGGGTTGGTTACGTAGTTTCTTCGGGGCTACGGCCTCCCTCTCCTGCGTTACACCCTGCCTTTAAACAACCCATGCATAACCTACAAAAAGACTGGATTGGCTCTGTTGCGATCGCGGCTCTAGGGGCTGGCGTGATTACTTCTTTTGCGGTAGCCCAGGGGCAAAATCCTCTGGAGGGCCTGGCAATTACTGTCTTTGCCGCCGTGTCGGCAGTGGCTATTGATCACTTCCTGTAGGGTCTATTAAACCTGTATTCACTCAACCCCCATCGGCAGTACTGCCGATGGGGGTTAGTTTTTTATTCGAGCGGTTAGATTCCCTATGGGTTGAATTCGCACCGGGCAAAAACCGTTTCGCTGTCGCGGCCCGCGATCGCCCTCAGGTCAGCGCCTGCCGAATCAGCCACAGCAGGGCCAGATGGCCTGGGTAGAACCCATAGAACCAGCGCGCTTTTGCGCCCCGTTTGCCGTTGGCAAGCCAAAAGAGCAGGGAAACTGCGATCGCGGGCAGCTGAAACGGCCCAAAAAACCTGGCCCAGATCAGGTGAAAGCCCGCCCAGGCAGAGACCCACCACAGATTGGGTCGAAAGTAGTAGACAAGCGCGGTAAGCGCAATACCGTAGCTGCCATAGCCCATATTTAGCAGCTCGCTCAGCCCCGCTCCGCCCAACCAGATAGGCAGCTGCAAACGTGGAAAATTGCGGACTAGCCGCAGGCAAGCCAGACCGACGAGCAGCTCAAACAAAATATTGAGCTCGGTGGTCCCAAAGGTAGCTTGATAGATGGGCTGAGATACCACTCCCAACACCGCCAGCCTCAGGCCGTAGCGCCATACATCTCTGGTATGGGCCTCTCCCTGCACCAGCAGCCAGATAAACAGCGGAAAGCTAATTCGTCCAACGATGCGCAACCCAATAGCACCAGGAAAAAGCACCACACCAATGTGATCTACCAGCATGGTCACAGCCGCTAAAAGCTTAATGTGGTAGCTGGTCAACCCTCGGGGGAATACGCTACGCATGAGCTGCAATGGCTAGAATCCCGATCTGCCTCTTTGGTCTAACACAGGGCACAGGGCACTGGGGTGGCACCCTAGGCGGGATTTGGGCAAGCTGTGCCGATGAATGGGGAGGTGTTGGACTCGGATTCGGCATTCATACCAAATCCTGCTTAACTAGCCTCCGATTTGACCGGGCGAATGCCATAGAGCCTCCTCGGCTACGCCTACGCCCCCTACAGTTTGACCTTTTGACAATAGGGGTTATAACAAATCCGAATCCCATACCCCGATTTCAAACAGGCGGCTTGCGTAGGGGCAAACGGTGTTTGCCCAGCCCAACCGGGGCTAGCCAAAGCGGATTCAGTATTATGTGATTCGGATTAGGCATTCAGCTGAACGTTCAGCCATTCATACCAATCGTTTTTAGGTTTTCTCAGATTCTGATCAACGACCCTATGGCTATAAGGGCAAAAAAAAGACGCCCCGTAGGACGTCTTGATTTCGCTCAAAAGGACTAAGGCCGAGGGTTAGCGGTTGCCAGGGGTGCGCCCGCCTTCATCATTGCTACCGCCGCGGGGGCGGGAGTTGCCGGGGTCGCAGCCTTCGGCACCGTTGCCGATGCCCTGGTTGCAGTTGCGTCTGCCGCCGTTGTCATCGTCATCATCATCGTCGTCGTTCTCCACTTCAACAACGTTGGTTTCGGTGGTGGTGGTGGTCTCACCCGTGGTGGTGATGGTTTCGCTCAGGCTAGAGATGTTGGTGCTGTTGACAATGTAGGCCGACTCGATGGTTTCGACCTTGCCCATGTAAGCCAGCGCCTGATACACAAAGCTACAGGCTTCAGAGCGAGAAACCGTTCTAAACAGATTGAGCTGGGTGAGGTTGGGATAGTTGACCAAAATCCCTCTTTCTACCAGGGCGGCAATCACGACGCGGTACTCGCTAGGAATTTGGTTAGCGTCGCTAAAGATGCTCAGTAGGCTGTCTACCGACTGCCCGGAGGTGACTTCGGTAATCTTCAGCCCTTTGGCCAGCATCACCAGCATATCCAGACGGGTCATGGTGCCGTTGGTGTCAAAAGCCCCGTTGGTGATGTCGACAAAGCCCATGGTGTAGGCTTTTTGAATGGCGCTGTAGGCCCAGTAGCTTCTGGAGACATTGCGCAGGGTCGTGACTTGACGGGTGGCAGGCTGGTCAAAGGCCTGGGCAACCATCGCGGCGTACTGAGCTTTGGTGAGATTGTTGCTCGGTAAAAAGACGCCGCCGGGAAAACCGCTGACGACTCGCAAGGCCGAGAGGCGGTAGACAAAGTTGCTGGCCCAGTAGCTGGTGGAAATATCGCTAAAGCTGACCTGGTTGACGGTGGTGGTCGTGGTGGTGGTCGTGGTGCGGCGCTGGTAAATAACGTCGCCCGATTCTACATCGTCGTCGTCATCGTCATCGTCGCCGTCGTCATCTTTGGTGTGGGCGGCATCTATGGCCTGGTCTAGCAAGGCTTCGTCTTTAAGCCAGTTAAAATTTTGAATAGGACCTTCGGCGGCTAGGGCGATCGCCGCCGCACTGCCGAGGGTCAGCGTAGCCAAAATCGCCGAAAGAGGTGCCAAACGCAGTAGTTTAGCCCAGTTAGTTGAAGTCATTCTCGTTCATTCCCCATAGAGTCGTTCGGAGTGTAAAAGTGATGAGGTAGGTCGCCACTCCTGTAGTGCCGCTTACCATCAGCGACCCTCGCAGTTTTCCCGCCTCACCAGCCCAAATTGCAATGCTCTGAATTGCTAAACCCAGTGACGCGCCGACATCCTTGTTGTTGCTGGGTTTCAGTCGCTTTACAAAATTCCCACTCAGCCTTTGCAGCGCTTTCACAAAAATGAGGAAATTGCCGTGAAAATACGGGCTTTTGCCAGAAAATAGCGATCGCGCCCCGACGAGGACAGGCGGTTCTCTGGCCCTACTCCGGCTGGTGAACAGCTTGTACTTATTTATACGGAGCCGTAAGTGCTTTCGCGATCGCAATCCTTGGGCCAATAATCTAGAGCTAAAGACTGTTTAATACCAAATCCGATTTGGTAAACCCCGATTCATAATCAGGAACCCCGTAGGGGCGTAGCATGCTCATTGGAGCAAACTTAAGGTTCTTAGGGCGAGACTAGGGAGTATACCTATAAGCATATTGGGTTGTAGTTGGACTTAAGCCCATGGCCCAAAGTCGCCCGTTTAGTGATGCCAATCCGGACTTACGCCGTCGCCCCCAGTTTCCTAGTCCGCCTATTGCTGAGGTAGAACGTCAGCTGTGGCAATGGCTCTCACCAGCCACGTTCAAGCCCACGGCTGGGGAACGCAACACCGATGGCAAACGCCTCCGCAACCGGCTCTTGACATTGCCGGTGATGGTCGCGGTGGTTTTGAGTTTGGTGTACCGACAAATCAATGGTTTGAGTGAATTACTCCGAGTGCTACAGATGGAGGGGTTGTTATGGGTTGAGCCCATCGCGGTCAGCCGTACCGCCTTAGACAAACGGTTTTGCAAACTACCGGTGTCCCTCTTGAGTCAGTTGTTAACTCAGGTCCAGCTTCAACTGACCCATCGGCCGACGGGGACGGTGTTGTCGGAACCATGGCAAGCCTTGCAGCATCGGTTTCCCGCGATTTGGATTGCCGACGGCTCCACCCTAGAAGAACTGCGCCGCCAGCTCAAAGCCTTGCGGGAGCACCCCTCAACCATCCTGGCCGGCAAACTGATGATGGTGGTGGAGTTGTTCAGCCATCGCCCGGTGGCGATGCACTATGACGAGAACGCCAAAGCCAATGACAAAACCTTTGGCGACTGGCTGTTAACGACCTTGCCGGTGGGGGGCTTGTTAGTCTTTGACCTGGGATTTTTCGCCTTTCCCTGGTTTGACCAGTTCACGGAGACTGAGCGTTATTTTGTCACCCGGCAACGGGAGAAAACGGCCCATACTCGACAGCGGTTGCTGAGTCAGGGAGACCGCTACTGTGACGAAATTATCGACCTGGGGCAGTACCGGTCGAACCCCTGTCGTCATCCGGTTCGGATGGTCTCGGTGCTGTGGGGCACCACGTGGTATCGCTATTTGACCAATGTCCTCGACCCAGAGCAACTCAGTGCCCAACAGGTCTGCGACCTCTACCGTCGGCGATGGCGCGTTGAGGATGCCTTTTGTATTACTAAGCGGCTGTTGGGATTGGCCTACGTCTGGGTCGGTGATCCCAATGGCATTCAACTTCAAATCGTGGCGACTTGGATTTTCTATGCGGTCCTCAATGACCTCTGTGCCCAAGTGGCTATCGCGTTGCACCAACCCCTCGAAAAAATCTCGGTTGAGATGGTATTTCGTGGGTTGTATCACTACAGTCGAGCCCGTTTACGGGATGACACCACCGAATTAATTCCGTTTTATCAACAGCATCACACGGTGTTAGGGTTGCTCAAAACGACGCGAAAACGTCACCGGCAACAAGACCAGCAGTGGGCGGTCATTTGGGGCAACGTCCCAGGTTGTTGCCCCGCTATCCCACCTTGAGACGCTTAAGTTGACACCAATGACGGCCGTTTGCCCCTACCCACATTCATGCCCAATTCAGCAACACCATCTGGCTCACCTTGTCAGAGCTGGGGTTTACAGTCGCTTCTGGTTAGAGCGTCCCGATCGGCCAGCACTGATGCGCCTATAGGTGCGCGACGGGGAAATGTGGGAACAGAGAATGGGTGTCCTTGGGCTGCTACCTACTCAACACTGGGGCTTTCGACACCGGATGCTAATACGTCGGGCTGGCTAAACAGGCCAAACAGCGGCCCCACCAGAGCCCCAATGGCAAAACCTCCGGCGTGGGCCCAGTAGGCGATGCCGCCGCCTTGCATGCCGATCGCAGCGGGGGCACCCAGGCTAGCAACCCCGTAGAGGGCCTGCTGCACAAACCAAATACCGAGGTAGAACAGGGCCGGAATTCTGAGCGGCAGCGGAAAAGGCCCCAGGGGTACCAGGGTGAGAATGCGCACCTCTGGGAAGCGAAAGATGTAGGCCCCCATCACCCCTGCGATCGCGCCGCTGGCTCCCAGAGACGGCACCGCCGACTCCATAGCAAAAAACCACTGAGCCAGGTTAGCCAACACGCCGCACAGCAGGTAAAACACCAAGAACCGAACATGCCCCATCTGGTCTTCGACGTTGTTGCCGAAGATCCACAGGTAAAGCATGTTGCCCGCCAGGTGCAAAAAGCCGCCGTGGAGAAACTGGCTGGTTACAATCGTCAGCCACTCTTCGGTATTGGGCACCGACACTCCGGTGGTCAAGCTGGTGGAGAACTCTGAAGGCACCACCGCCCAGGCGTGGAAAAAGTTGGTTAGCCCATAGGTGGGCAAGCTGAGCTCATAGATAAAAATGGCTATGTTTAGCACAATCAGCCCGTAGGTGACGTAGGGGGGGCGCTGACCTGGGTTGTAGTCTTTAAGGGGTACCACCGTTTACCTCGCAAATGCTGGGGACAGCCCTACTATTACAGAGTGTTTAGAAAAATAAAATCCTCCTCTGGTGTGCATTTGGGTCAGGGTCGTGCAGCTAAGCAACCCGCCAACCTCAACCCTCATTCCCTCTATGCGCTAGGGATAAGTTAGGGCGACAGGGGAGGGAGGAGTAAAACCGCTAGGGATACCGCTCCACCCGGCGGCGCAATTTCCTAAACTGTAGCCAGGGCGATCGCCACTAGACAATTCGGCTTGGGCCAGATCCAAGCCTGAACCAAACCAATTCTTACCCGCACCCTTCCCTTTGCCATGACTCACCTCCTCACCTTCGGTGGCAGGTTTGTGCCATCCCTGGCGTCGTCGATGGGGTTAGGCGTTTTGCTTACCTGCTGCGCTGGCTATTCCCGGCCCTTGGCCACCAACCCCCTGGTCACCAACCCAGGGCCTGAGACGGTTACCGAGGCCGAAGCAGCGACGATCGCGGCCCCCGACCCCTGGCATCAGGCCCTGGGTGAAGCTCAGCAGGCTGCCCAACTGGCCGCCACCGCCACTACCGCCGCTCAGTGGCACCAGGTAGCCGGAACCTGGGGGCGATCGCTGGCCCTGCTGGGTGACCTGCCCCCCGACGACCCCCGCCAGGTGTTTAGCCAGCGCAAGGCAGCGGAGTACCAGCAAAATCTTTACCTGGCCCAGCAGCAGGCCGCCCAGCAGGGAGTACCCAGGGCGTTTCCGCCCCTGGGGAGTGATGTGCTCGACGAGCAGGTCAGCCTGTATCGCGCCTACGTAGCTGCCCTCGGCCCACCGGATGTGCTGATTGTGGGCAGCTCGCGATCGCTGCAGGGCGTAGACCCCCAGGTGCTCCAGCAGGCGCTGGCGGTGCAGGGCTACCCGGGCCTGCAGGTCTACAACTTTAGCGTCAACGGAGCCACCGCCCAGGTAGTGAGCTTTTTAACCCGACAGCTCTTGGCCCCCGACCTGCATCCCCGGCTGATTATTTGGGCTGAGGGGTCGCGCGCCTTTAACAGCGGCAGGTTCGATCGCACCTTTGCCGAAATCCTCACCTCCCCTGGCTACGCCGCCGTCCGTGATGGCAAGGTGTTAACCCTGCAAAACCGTGAGAAATCGCCCGCCCCAGAAGACCCCGCAGCGGCAGCCGAGACCGTCCCGGAGGGAGCCGTCCCAGAGGAGAGCCCGCCCGCCGAGAGCCCGCCAGACGAGAGCACACTAGACGAGAGCACACTAGACGAGACAGCGGCGGTATACGGCACCATTTCGCCTAGCCCGATCAACGCCCAGGGCTTTTTAGCCGTCAACGACCAGTTCAACCCTGCCGTGTATTACCGCAGCTTTCCGCGGGTGCGAGGCCAGTACGACAACGCCTACCGCCCCTTTCGCCTCGATGGAGTGCAGACATTGTCCTTTGAGGCGATGACTCAGTTTCTGCGGGGCCAAAACATTCCCCTGGTGTTTGTTAACCTGCCCCTCAGCAACGACTATCTAGACGGCGTGCGCTTGGGCTACGAGCGCCAGTTTCAGCAGTTTTTGCAAAACAGAGCCAACCAGGGCACCCTCACCCTGGTCGATTTGCTCGAAGAATGGCGCTGGCAGTCTCACCTGTTTGCCGACCCCAGCCACGTCAACCGCTACGGGGCGCGAGAAATTGCCCGCCTGCTTGCCGCCGACAGCCGCATTCCTTGGCCCCGCTCCGCAGCCCCCGCCCCCGAGGCCAATCCTGAGGCAACCCCCGAGGCCGAACCCAGTACCGAGCCTGCCGATACCGCCGCCGTCCCTAAGACAGACGGGTAAGGCTACACCGCAGCCACCGTAGGGCATTGGGGCTGATCGCCCTGAATCAGCGCCCAAGACTTGAGGTCTAGCAAGGGGGCCGCCTAGCCTGCTGCCATGCCTCCAGTTCGGCGGGGGTGTTGAGGTTAGCCAGCAGGGCGGCGTCTACCGGCGCAATGGTTTGCACCGGGTGCAGGTTGAGCCAGGCTTGTAGCGACGGCCCTTTGGAGCCGACCCTGGCTTCAGGCGTTGTCGCCGCTGTTGCGTACTGTCGCAGCGGTCCTAGGGCAGCCATGCGGTAAAACCCACAGAGAGGCTCCCAGCGGTGCTGGCGCTGGGGTAGATAGGCTAGGTAAGAAGAGGGGATGGTATCTAAATCGCTGCGCCAGAGGTTGAGGGTTGCGGCCGACAGGTTGGGCATATCGCAGGCCAAGGCCAGTACCCAAGGGGAGCTAGCCTTGGGGCACTGGTGCAACCAACTCAGCGCCTGCACCAGCGCCATCAAGGGACCGTGAAAGGTTGCTGTGGCCCCTGGGGACGGCTTTTCTTCGATAAATTGCACCGAGTCCGGCACTAGGGGGCGGTAGCGATCGCACCAGGGCGTCACGACATACACCGTATCGGCACAGGCCAAAGCTACCCGGCAGGTGCGCTGCAGCAAGGTTTCTGCCCCGAGGGAAATTAGCGCCTTGTCGTGGCCCATGCGAGAGCTGCGACCCCCGGCCAAAATCACGGCGGCTACCATGGCAGTGCCTCGCTGTTAACCATTGATAGCGTTAATCATTGATGGCAACCCGCTTAGTGCGGGACGTGTGACCCGATTTAATCCACACTTGGGTCTTGGCTACGCCCAAGGCCTGGGCCAGCAGGGCAATCAGTTCCTCGTTGGCCTTGCCGTCCTGGGGCGGGGCCTTGAGGTGCAGCAGCCAGCTGCCGTCGTCGAGCCGGGTGGCCTTTTGCAGCCGAGCGTTGGGTTTAACCCGCACCGTCAGCAGGGTCATGCTTTGCTCTGGGTGGCGGTACCCTGGGCGACCTTGCGCAGCCGGGCCACATCGGCCTCGGCCAGCCCTTTGAAGAAATAAATCACCCCCGTGAGAAAGGCCAGGGCCATGTAAAACAGACGAATGCCCCACCCCGCGCCGTCAAAAATCATTGAAAATACCCCTGGTTCAATGCCGCTAAAGCGGGTGAGCTCAGAACGAAACCACTTTTGGTCTTCGGCCATGCGCTCTAGCTCAGCGACGGTGGCGGGCAAGATGGGCATGCGGGTGGTGGTGGTGTAGTAGCCCCAAAAGCCTTGACTGCCTCCCTCCCGGCTAAAAGCCTGGTTGGCCAGAGCGGTAATTTGCTGGCGCGTTAGGGTTGACTCGGCGGTTAGCTGGCTGAGCCACAGGTGATGGCGCAGCCAGTAGCTGCTAAAAAACACCAGCGGCAGCGCCACCAGCAGGGCAATAGACTTTAGCCCCATCGGGGTTTTGACCGACAGATGGCGGGTGGCGCTGCCCAGCCCAAAGCCCAGGAAGGCAAACAGCAAAATTACGCTGAGCTCAACAATCTCGAGGCTCTTTAGCCAGCCGCCAAAAATGGGGATGGGGTGTAAAAACACCTCCGCCGCCCAGGTGATTAAAAACCGCACCCCAATGACAGCGGCGGTGACGGTTACAACCGTCAGCAGATACCGGGAGACGTTGGCTGAAGGGCGCAGGGTAGGCATGGCGGGGGCTGCCGAAAAGAGAGCGGGGGCGGTGATCTCCCTAATAATAATGACGCTGGGCCAAGGATTTGCGTTTGCTCTAGAAAAGTCAATGGTCTAGAGCAACTTACTTTGCCATTAGCTTCCCAATTTGATTGGGGGCAAAGGCCCCCTTTTCGGTAACAATCGCGGTAATGAGCCGGGCTGGAGTGATGTCTGAAGCGGGGTTATAGAATTCTGCACCGTTGGGCGACGTGACGCGCTGGCCCCCTTGTGCCACCCCTGAGCCATCGCCAAGCCGGTAAATTTCTTCGGGAGGATGTTCTGAAATCGCCATGGTTTCTCCACTGGCCACCGAGGCATCGATGGTTGACACCGGGGCCGCCACCACAAAGGGAATGCTGTGGGCCTGGGCCGCCACAGCCAGGCTGTAGGTGCCAATTTTGCTGATTGTGTCGCCGTTGGCGGCAATGCGATCGGCCCCCGCCAGCACGGCGTGAATAAGCCCCCGCTGCATACAGTGGGCGGCCATGCTGTCGGTTATTACCGTCACCGGAATGCCCTCCTGCACGCACTCCCAGGCGGTCAGCCGTGACCCTTGAAACGTGGGTCGAGTTTCGGCGGCGTAGACCCGCACCAGGCGGCCGGCTTTCCAGAGCGATCGCATAATGCCCAGCGACGTGCCGTAGCCCGAGGTGGCCAGAGCCCCGTGATTGCAGTGGGTCAGCACGGTTAGCTTCGCGGGGCTGTCTGGCAGCACCGCCATGCCGTAGTCACCGATCGCATGGCAGAGGCTAAAGTCTTCGGCCTGCATGGCCTGGGCCTGGGCTAAGAGCTGGCTCCGCACAGATTCAATGGCATCGCTGGAGTGGTGGGCCACCGCCAGCATTTTGTCCACCGCCCACTGTAGATGGGCCTTGTCGGGCCGGGTCTGCTTAAACTGGTCACCGATGGCCTCTAGGCGTTCCCAAAAGGCGGTGGGGTCGTCGGTGTGAATCTCGGTCGCCCCCAGGTAGAGGCCGTAGGCGGCCGCCAGCCCCATGGCCGAACCACCCTGAACAATGCCAGAACGCAGCGATCGCACCACATCATCGCAGCGCCGAATCGACACAATGTTGTAGCGCTCCGGCAGCTGCCGCTGGTCAATCAGCACCAGATGGTCGTCTTGCCAAACCACTGGATAAACGTGGGTATCGCTGGGGGCCATCATCGCGGTTCCGGTGAGCTAGGGAGGACAGCAGCTAAGCCAATGACTCTCAGTATGGGAGTTTCTCACCCCCTGTCAATGCAGGTGCCAAGCCAACGGCCTTTGCCTATCCTGTTAACTAGTAGTCTGCCAAGCCAAAGATGACGGGTTAGTGGGAGTTTCAGGTTTTAGGTTCACTGTAGGCCTCAAACCGTACACCTTAGCCCCTCAGTCTCAGACCGTTAGAGCTTGTCACAATCAGCCTAGTCAAGTACTAGATCTAGTAGGTGCATTTGCTTCTCGATCAACTAGAGCTACCCTGGTGTCAACCCTGTTGCCTACTCTTGCCCATGGCTACGACCGCTTCATCTGCCAACTTTCCACCCGAGTCTAGACCGTTAGGGGGTCGCTACCGGCTGATTCAACCCCTGGGGGTGGGCGGCTTTGGGCAAACCTTTAGCGCCCAAGATTTGCACCTGCCGGGGCATCCGCTGTGCGTGGTAAAGCAGCTCCAGCCCCAGGTCACCACCGTCGACGAGCTGCAGGTGGCGCGGCGGCTGTTTGACACCGAGGCCCAAACCCTTTACAAGCTGGGGTCACATCCGCAGATTCCAGGCCTGCTGGCCCACTTTGAGGAAGACCAGGAATTTTACCTGGCTCAGGAGTTTATCCAGGGCCATTCCCTAGCGGACGAGCTGGGCACCCCCTGGAGCGAGGCCCAGGTCACCGCGTTTCTGGGCGATCTGCTGGGGATTTTGGCCTTTGTGCACGGCCACGGCGTTATCCACCGCGACATTAAACCCTCTAACCTAATTCGCCGGACTGGCGATAACCGCATTGTGCTGATCGATTTTGGCGCGGTCAAACAGGTCAGCAACCAGGCCACCGCCCTGCGGTCTGGCCTCAGCCACACCATTTCCATTGGCACCCAGGGGTATATGCCCAGCGAGCAGGTCGCCGGGCGGCCCCAGTTCAGCAGCGATATCTATGCCGTCGGCATTTTAGGCATTCAGGCCCTGACCGGCTACCCGCCCACCGAGCTAGACCCTGACCCCCACAGCGGCGAGCTACTGTGGCAGCATTACGTCCCCAAGGCCCATCCGGCCCTGCTGGAGGTGCTGGATACTATGGTGCGCTACGACTTTCGCACCCGCTATACCACCGCCGCTGAGGCCTTGGCGGCGCTGAGAGGCTTGCCATCCCAGTTAAGTCGGTACGTGCCTGCCGCAATCACTTCCCCAGGCCAGTCTCCCGGTGCCACCCAGGCCAACCCAACGGTAGCGGTGGGTCGTCGCCGAGCCAAAACTCAGCTCACAGCCCCTCAGACTCCTCCCCAAGCTCCCCGCCAGACTTCCCCCAATGCTCCCCGCCAGGCTCCAGCCGCCCGGCGGAGAGAAAAGTCGTCTGCGTCCGTGCCCTGGTTACCGCTGGTGGCGGGGGGTACCGTGGCGATCGCGGCTCTCTTGGGCTGGCAGCTGTGGCGCTCCGACGACCCTACTACCGAGGCCGAAGCCCCTGTGGTCGTTGCCCCTGCCACCGACGAGCCTGCCATCGACGCCGAACCCGAGACCCCGGCGACCACTGCCCCCTCTAACAACGCTGTAGCCCCCAGACCCGCTGAACCCGCTGCCGAACCGACTGATGTCGTGCCAGTAGAACCCGCTCCCCCAGCGGCAGAAACCACGACGCCCGCCGAGCCTGCCTCCCCGGCCGCTGAGCCAGCCCCACCCGAGCCCAGTAGCGGGCTGACCCCGGCAACGGCCCAGGCGACGGTCAGCGCCTTGTATAGCCATGTGTCTAATGGGGCCTGGGAGGCGGCGCGATCGCAGTTTAGCGGCCCGTTGGCGCAGCAGTTTGACCCCGGCTTTTTTGCCCAATTTGAGCGCGTCTCGGTTGAGAACCTGCGGGTGACCGGGCAAACTGCCGACACCGTTGAGTTTGTGGGCGAGAACACCTACGTTTACCCCGATGGCTCGACCCAGCGAGAAGCGCGATCGTTCACGGTGCAAATGCAGGACGGCCAGCCTCGCATTGTGTCCTCCAGCTTTAGAGGGGTGTTGCAGGCTCGG
>DASQNN010000351.1:0-14216 GCA_035644955.1 Nodosilinea sp.
GTGCTGGCCAGCGCCTGCTCAACCCGCTGCACAATACCCACAAACTGGTCGCCCGCCCGCTGGTCTGCCGCAGGCGATCGCGCTGGCTGACAAAGCCACATACACCAGGCCCGAAACAGCAGCCGCTCTAGCTGACGTAGGGGCACCACCTGGGGGTCTTTCATACCCCAAACCAGGGGACCAAAAGCCGCCTCCAGCGCCAGCAAAATGTCGTCACTCTCGGTGATCATGCGCCCATCCAGTTCCATGGCGGGCAGCATTCCCGAGGGCACCTTGCGCTTGTACCAGGCTTCCTTTTCGCCGTAGCAAAACATGGTGACCTTTTCAATCCGGTAGGGCACCTGCTTTTCTTCCAGCCACAGCCACACCTTCTGGCAGTAGGGGCACCAGGCGTGGTTGTCGCGGTAGAGCGTCACCCGCACAGCGCTCTCAGGCTGCCCAAACAGCCGCAGCCGAGATTGGGCATTGGTGGGGCCATTGATGTAGTCAACCGAAAAGTCGGCTAGGTCTTCTAGGGCCGACCAGCTGAGGGGGGCAGTTGTCATAAATCAGGAAACGCGATTGGGTCACTACCCTGATTGTGACAGGTTTGGAGATGGGTTTAAGGTTCAGGGTCAGCCCTAGCAAGGTGTGGCTGTAGGGGGTGATCCCCTGAATTTGCCGCTGAGCCTTGGACTGGAAGTCCAAAGCTCAAAGCCGAAATCCTCTAAAGAGGATTGAGAGCCGAGCTCCTCAGTCTGCTTCAGCAGGCCTTTGCTATGAGCTAGGGAGTTTACTCCCTGGTGGTCGTGGCTTTTCTAGGCTTTGTTGTTTTCGATCGCCCAGCGGGCCAGCTCAGTCCGGTTGTTTAGCCCGGTCTTGCCCAACATATTGCTGACGTGGCTCTCAATGGTGCGCTGGCTGACCTGAAGCTCGTTGGCAATTTCGCGATTGGCCATGCCCCGGGCCACAAACTGCACCACCCGCAGCTCGGTAGGGGTGAGTTCCACATCAAAGGGCACCTGAATCATCGGGCTGCCGCTGCCCTTAATCTGCTGCTTGATCAGCCGTGACGCCTGCTTCAGCGAAGACTCGACCTGAGCCACCAGTTCCTCTGGCTCAAAGGGCTTAACCATGTACACGTCAGCGCCGGTATTTAGCCCCTTAACTCGGTCCTGGCTTTGGCCTTTGGCCGATAGAAACAAAATGGGAATCCACTCAGTGGAAGGGTTTTCCCGGACCTGGCGCACAAAGGCGTGGCCATCCATCTCGGGCATCATCACGTCACAAATAATCATGTCTGGGATAGTGTCTTCCAGCATGTCTAGCGCTTCGCGACCGTTACCGGCCGTTTTGACCTCGTAGCCACGGAACTCTAGATAGTCTTTAACCAACAAGATCAAGTTGGGGTCGTCGTCGATTAATAGAAGCTGCTTCTGGTCGCCGGGAGTAGAATCCTTCATGCGCTGACAATCACTGCGGTTAGCCTATCTTCGAAATTTAACTGTGCCTCTAGAGCAGAGTATGCCCCTGCGGCCCGGTGCACTCACCCTGACGACACCGCACCGATTGCTTTTAACCGGACCCTAGCCTACGGCTAATCAAGGCCTTACTCTTACTGCTGATGATACTTCAACAAACCGAGATCGGCGTGTGATGCAGTTTAGCGCCACGGTTTATACCAAATCCGAATCACATAACCCCGATTCCCAAAAGGCCAAACCGTAGGGGCGTAGGCGTAGCCGAGCCAGAGGCTCTGTGGCATTCGCCCTGTTGAATCGGGGGTAACCAAGCAGGATTTGCTATTAGACCTCGGCGTGGGGCCATCGCCTCCTTGCTCAAACGGCCGCCCTAAAGGCAGGACGACCGTTTGTTGGGTTATCTCAGCAATAGCTGGAATAACGAGAGATTTGCATCATGACCACCAGAGCAGCTCAGAAGCACTCCAGGATCTGCATTTCCCCGGCGGGGGCTACATTGGCAGCAGCACCGAGTCAATGACGTGGATAATGCCGTTGCTGGCTTCGATATCGGCAACCACCACAGTAGCGTCGTTGATCATGACGGTTTCTTCGTCCACCATCACCATCACCGCAGCCCCGGAGAGAGTATCAACTTCCCCAGAGGCAAGATCGGTGGAGAGCACTTCCCCATCTACCGCGTGGTAGCCCAAAATTTGGGCTAGCTGGTCGCGGTTTTCGGGCAGTAGCAGCGTCTCTAGGGTACCTTCAGGCAGGGCTTCAAAGGCGGCGTCGGTAGGAGCAAATACGGTAATGGACAGATCGGCGTTGTTTAGGACTTCGGTTAGACCAGCGGCCTCAATGGCGGCAGTCAGAATGGTAAAGTTTTCGTCGCCTGCGGCAATCTCAGCGATCGATTGTCCAGCGGTGGCCACGGGTTGCTCGGCATCGGCAGGCTGTTCCGTAGCGGCAGGCTGCTCGGTCTCAGCGGGCTTGGTGACGGCGGGCTGCTCGACCTGGGGCGTATGGGTGTCAGAAATAGCCTGCTGAGGAAGGGCGATCACAGCCGCGGGGGCAGCACCAAACAGTAGTAGACCTAGGGCGATGCGAAGAGTGTTCGGAGTCATTAAGCGTTAGACCTAACTATTGTGCAAATTGACTGGTCAAAAGCTTTACATCTCTTAACCAGACCTGAAGAGTTTTAGCACGGTAGGAAGAGGCAACTATCTATCTGACGACAGACCTACTAAGTTCCCCACTGGGCTATAAATGTTTTTTGGACGGCAAACCTATTGGCGATCGGGCTGTTCAGGCACCCCGATCAGGCCCAGCGAATCCATCAGTTTGACTACCCCTGTTGCTGTCAGCCCGCCAATTACCAGGCCCACCGCTAGCAGGGTTAAAAACGTCCGGCGCATCGCCCGGCGGGTTTGGGGAGACGGCTCGGCAGGCGGCCTACTCATTGCGCTGGGGAGTCTGCTGTTCGCGCCCCGGAACGGCTTCCATGGCCGCAAGTACCGCCTGCCGAGCGGCCAAAATGTCGCGTTCTTCGCCGCCCAGGTAGAGGCGGCCAAAGCTGCCCACCGAGCTAATTTGCAGAATGTTAATGAAGGCCGCTTTTTCGGCTTCGTTGGCCGCCAGAGAGGCATAGGCGGCGGGCTCGACCTCAAACACGTAGAGGGTTTGACCCGCCACAATCATGTTGCCCCGACGGCTGCGGTTGATCAGCTGCACGTGGTGCGGGTCGAGGTTGCGGATCACCTGGCTAGAGATAATGCGAGGCTTCAGCCGTTCGCGGTAGCTCACCCCCAGGGCTTCGAGCATGGCCCCGCCGGCGGCGTGCACCTCCCCCTGGTTGCTGGCGTGAATTTCGAGCAGCCCGTAGAGGCGTTCTACGATCAGTGTGCCGGGGCGCACTACGGCCGCCTTGAGGCCGATGTCAAGAATGCGGTTGATCTCAATGCCGGGGGAAATTTCTATCCACAGGGAGGCATCGCCAGGCAGCGGCAAAAACCCCAGCGATACGGTGCCCATGTAGGCCGCGTGCTGGGGTTGGAGATTATCAATATAGACATAGCTGCGAAGATCGACGCCCAAAGCCCGGTATCCCACTTTCCTTCCTTGGTAGTATACCGGCCTTGGGGGCATTAACTTGGCACCACTGCTCAGCGGGCCAATGGGTCGTAGGCTGACTCAAGCCGGGGCTAAAATTTAGAGCCAAACCCAACGGACGTTGTGCCCATGGCATCGTAGACGGTAAGCCCAAGGGGCAAATTCAGCTCGCCCGACTCATCGAGCAGATTGTTGAGAAAGGGCATTTGCAGCGACTCGGCCAAATTGCTAACGGTGTTGCTCTCCTGGGGGCCTACCTGCTGCCCTATTTTGCTGGCCAAGCGGTCAAGGCTCTCTTGGCTGTGCTGTTCGACCGCTAAAACATCGGCCATGGTCAGGGGAGTTGTTTGTAGATCGTGGGGGCTAGCCATAGCCGCTATGGGCGTGCCACAGACCCCTAGGACAGCTGCCGCCGCAAGCCAGTGTGAGTAATGCATGGTTCAGGTGGGTGAGGGTGAACAAAGGCTGACGACTAGGAACTCAAACCCTTGGCCCTGACTGGAAGGTGACGAGTTTCTCTAGGTATAGCCCGTCACGCTGAATTGTCAAAGCAAGCTTAATTTAGGGTTCATTAAGTTGCAGGTTTATCAAGAAACATGAACGCGTACAAACTACCCTGCATTTAGCGTTGTGGCCATCGGCCTCCTGGGGTAGGTTGCCCCATTCTTGCGTAGAACTATCAGGGGGGCGTTCCAGGGCGCTGCCGCTAGATCTCGATCGCTGCTCCGGTTTCTGCCGCTGCGGCAATGGCAACCATCGTCTTCACCAGCTCAGTTGCCCTTTGCCCAGCGGCAATGGGGGAGGGCCGATTGGCGGCGACGCAGTCTAGAAAATGGGTGCACATGGCCTGGAGGGGTTCTGTGGAGGCGATCGCGATCGCCTCCATCTGGGGTCCACTGGGGACAAAAAGGGACGACTGGGTCTGAAACTGGCCTCGATAGATCGTCAGCGGGTGAGCCTGGGGGCTTTCGTCGAGCACGAGGGTGCCGCGATCGCCCACCAGGGCCAGCCGCCGCTGTTTGTCGGGGTTAGCCCAGCTGACGTGAACTACCACCTCTAGGGGATGGGGGCGATCGCCCTGGGCGTAGATCAGCCGCAGCCAGCCCGCATCTCGTAGCCCGCTAGGAAAGCCCGCCTGCGCCTGGGGCTGAAGCCACACCGGCCCCCAGGCGGCTACAGCGATGGGTTGCTCCCCCAGCCAGTGATTGAAAATGGCAACGTCGTGAATGGCCAAATCCCAAAACACGTCGGCATCGGGACGAACCGGGCCCAGGTTGGTGCGGGCGGCGTAGCCGTAGCGCAGGGGGCCCAGCTGCCCGCACAGGTCTCGCCCCTGCTGCACCGCCGGGTGAAACAGGTAGGTGTGGTCAACCATGAGCTGCCGCTGCTGGGCCGCCGCCAGCTGGCAGAGGGCCGCGCTGGTGGCACTCTCCAGGGTGAGGGGTTTTTCGCTCAGCACGTGCAGCCCCGACTCGAGGGCGGCTTTGATCATGGGGTAGTGGGTGCTGGCGGGAGTGGCCACTACCACCGCCGCCAGCCCGGGATGGGCCAGGGCCTGGGGCCAGCTGTCGTAGCAGGTGACGGTATCGGTCAGTTCGAAGCGATCGCACAGGTCGTACAGCCGCTGGCGATTGGGATCAACCAGGGCTACCACCCGAGCCCCAGGCAGGGCGAGAAAGTTGCGCAACAGGTGGGTGCCCCAGCGGCCCAGGCCGGCGATCGCCAGGTTAAGAGGGGGCAGGAGACGAGTCATGGGCAAGGGTCTGGCGGAGGCGATCGTAGGCGGCGGCGGCGGCAGCCTGCTCCGCCTGTTTTTTGGTAGAGCCGCTGCCGGTTCCCCAACAGATTTCCCGAAACCATACCGCCGATTGATAGCGCTGGGGGTCGTCGTGGACGGGGCTCTGCTCGGTGGTGTGGTACTGGGGCAGGGCTTTGCTGTGGGCCTGGGTAAGTTCTTGCAGGGCCGCTTTGTAATTTTGCCGGGCCGGGTCTTGCCGCACCGTGGCGGCTAACCGCATTAGGTGGCGGTCGAGCCAGGGGCGCACCAGGTTCAAATTGTGGGTTTCCAGGTATAGCACCGCCACCACCGCCTCCAGGGCATCGGCCAGATGGGTGGGCTGCACCGCTAGGCCGGGGGCAACCAGCAGGTAGGCGGGCAGGCCCAGATCCTGGGCTAGCTGGGCCAGGGTGCGATCGCTGATCAGCACCGATCGCACGGCCGAAAGTTCGCCCACCGACGCCTCGGGAAAGCTCTCTTGCAGACACTCCGTAGCGGCTAGGCGCAGCACCGCATCCCCCAGCAGCTCCAGCTGCTCGTAGTTGTAGATAGCGTCTACCGACTTATGGGTCAGCGCCTGGTCTAGCCGCGCCCAGTTGAGGGCTGTCTTGGCCGGCAGGCCCAGGGTTTGAGCGCAGCGCTCAAGCTGCCCCTGCCGGGGCGAGGGCAGATCGATCACCACGGGTTTAGACCACAACGCGCCAAGGAGAAAACAAAAGCCGGAAATTGCGCCAAAAATTGGGGAAGGAGGGAGACATAAGCCGGGTTCTGTTCCCCCGTTGCCGAGGGGGCGGTTATCTATCTAGGACGGTTGTTGCCAAACGCCTCATGCGGTACTTAACAGCGGGGCCGGAAAAAGACCAACCTTGCCCCTTGACCTTGCACCCGACCGGGGTTTACCGAGCCAGCACCTCTCGATGCTGCTGGTGCGCTCTTACCGCACCCTTGCACCCTTACCTGTGCCCCAGGGCCTAAACCCCAGGGCCATCGGCGGTATGTTTCTGTGGCACTTTCCTCACGGTTGCCCGCACTGGGCGTTACCCAGCAGGTCTGGTCTTTCGGGAGCCCGGACTTTCCTCAGACTGGCAAACGCCAATCCGCAACCGCCTGCGCTACCTCCTTCTTACCTCTAGTTTAAACCCCAGGGTCCAGAAAGCTGCGGCTAGAACAGGAGTGGCGGGCGACCTTTTTCTTTCCACCGCTCAATCCTGTCGCTCCCCTAGGCCGAAGCAAAGCAGGGGTTAATCGGCTACTCCCGCTCAACCTTGGGTCTGCCGTCACTCCTGTTCTTCGTCACCCAAGCGCTGTAATGCAAAAAAGCACAAAGCCCCGGCGGAGCTAGCTCCGCCGGGGCTTGAGGGCGATCGCCCTAGAGGTCGGTTTGGTCGTCAATCAGCAGGTCATCGTCGTCTAGGCCAGAGCCGTTGCCAAGCGCCGCCAGGTCACCGTTGCCCGCCGCGCCGCGCGTACCGCCATCGTCTAAGGACATGCCGCCAATCATCTCGTCGTCGTTGAGCATGCTGAGGTTGCCCTCCAGGTCGTAGCTGCGGGCGGTGAAGTCATCCAGCACCACGTCCTGCAGCACCAGGTCGTCGTCCAAAATGGCCGACTCATAGACCGCATCTAGCTCAGGAGCCGGCGACTCTTCGTAGGCGTTATACCCCGTACCCGCCGGAATCAAGCGGCCGATGATAACGTTCTCCTTCAGACCACGCAGCCAGTCAGACTTGCCCTCAATGGCGGCCTCGGTTAGGACCCGAGTTGTCTCCTGGAAGCTAGCGGCAGAGATAAAGCTATCGGTGTTTAGCGAGGCTTTGGTAATCCCCAGCAGCACCGGAGTGTACTCCGCCGGAGCACCGCCGGTAATCGCCATGGCCTCATTCACCTGCTCTACCTGGTAGATCTCCACCAGCTCACCGGGCAGCATGGTCGTGTCACCACCGTCGTCAATGCGGCACTTCGACGACATCTGCCGCACAATCACCTCGGTGTGCTTGTCGGAAATATCGATCCCCTGGGACTGATACACCGACTGCACCTCGTTCACCAGGAACGACTGCACCTGTTGTAGCGCCCCCAGCGCGGCATCGTGGATGCCCATGCCCTGGCTGAGGTTGTACTTAAAGAACACCTCCAGAATCTGGTGGGGGTTGGCAGGGCCGTCGGTGAGGTGCTCAGCGGTGCTGACCCGCTGACTGTCAGAGACAATCACATTTTGACCGGGGCTGATCGGGTATTCCGTGACCACGCCGTCGTCTTCGATGATTTTGACCTCTACGGTTTCGTCATCGCTGTAGACCACCTGGGCATTGCCGGGGCGCTCAGACAGCACGCAGGCCTCCTTGGGCTTACGGGCTTCCAGCAGTTCTTCAATCCGGGGCAGACCCTGGATAATGTCGCCGGTCTTGGCCCGTTCAAACACCAGCAGCACCAGATTGTCACCCCGCTGTACCAGGTCGCCATCTTCGATGTGCAGCACGGCACCGGTAGACACCCGATAGGGACGGGCCAGGCGCAGCGCAATCTGTCCATCCTCAATGCCGGTGACTTCGCCCGATTCTTCGTGGGTCAGGCCGGGGGCCAGCTCGGTGTTGGCCACCACCAGATCGCCCACCTTCACTGTTGGCTCCTTGCCCTGCAGGTCGACCTTCATGCGATCGGCCTCGCGCACCACCAGCACCCGGCGAATGGCCTCTTGGCCGCCGCGGATACCGCGCACTTCTCCAGATTCCTTACAGCGAATCTCAGTGCGAGCCACCACTGCTCCGGGCTCAATTTGCTGGCCGTCTTCCACCAGCAGCCGGGTTACGGTGCGGCCCTGGGTTTGATCAGCCACCACGTCGCGGCGAATCACCTGGGTCTCAAGCACCACCATTTGCAGGCGCATCAGGTCGGTGTCGCCATCGTCGGGCACCAGCTCAATGTCAGCCACCACGTGGGGCGACTCGTCTTCAATGTCGAGCACCAGCTGGGTACGCAGCAGCTCAACACCAACCACCGACTTCACCCGCTCTCCATCTTTAAAGGGAATCCGCTGGATGGCGCGCAGCTTGATCGAACCGGTGGCATCGGCGGCACTGTCCTGGCTGGGTACGGCAGGCTCGTTGGGCACTACGTACTCTTCCACCGGACGCAGCAGCAGGGCAGGCCCATCTGGGGTTTCGACGTACTCTACGTAGCGTAGGGCGTCGGCGACCAGACCGGGCATCACCTCTTCCCCAGCATTCACCAGGGTGCCGTCGCGGTCCATCACATCCTCAGGGGCATCCACCATGTGGATGTCGCCGGGCTTGACCAAAATCTCGCGTAGAATGTCGTTCTTCTGGGTGACTTCGACCACGCCGCTGTTTTGGCAGAAGATGTCTTTAACGACCTCGGTACCCGCTTCCAGGTACTGGCCGTCTTCCACCATCAGCAGGGAGATGTCTTTGTTAACCTCGTGGGCTTCCTCAGGAATCCACAGTAGGGTGCCGCCCTGCACCACTTCGTAGCCCTGCTTACCCTTGCCTTTTTTGGCCACGTCAACGCCAGCAAACTTAACGATGCCGCCGGTTTGGGTGTGGAAGCGATCGTCTTCAAGCTCGGCAATCACCTGGCCGCTGGTGACCTTGGCCCCCGGCGTGGCAATTAGAGAAAACCGCTGACCGTTGGCGGTTTCAATAAAGTAGTGCTCGCGGCCCTGGCCTTGTTCCTTGCGCACCTGGGCCTCGTCCAGCATCACCGAGGCGGTGATGATTTCGACCTCGCGAGTGCCCTTTTCGTCGTCGGCTTCGGGCAGGCGCACCAGGCCACCCCGTTCGGTGGTGAGCTTAGTTTCGGCCAGGGTGTCGTCGGCGTTGACGTAGTCGCCGTTGCGCACCACCGGCTCGGCGCTGGGGGGCAGGTTGTAGACATCGCCAGCCAGCACCCACAGTAGGCCACCCCGCTGGGCTAGGCGAGTCGTGTTGCCCTGACGGTCGGTTTTTTCTTCTTGAACTAAGCCGGCGAATTTCACTTCCCCAGCCAGGTCAGAGGTCACGTCCTTGGTCGCCTTCTCGGTCACCTTGCGGGTGCGCCCGGCAGAGGGCAGCTCAGCCAAAAGCTGATCTTTTTGGACAGTCTCACCGTCGTCGACAAACAGAATCGTGCCCTGGGGCAGAGATTCAGATTTGTTCTTGCCGCTTCCCTCAATCACCACGTCGGCGTTCGACTCGATCATCAACGCATCTTCGCCGTAGCGGGTGCGGAAGGCACGAGTCTTGAGGTTTTTAGGCAGCTTTACGGTACCGTCCTTGCTGGCCCGGATCCGAGGAGCCACTTCGCCGGTAAAGGTACCGCCGGTGTGGAAGGTACGCATGGTCATCTGGGTGCCGGGCTCACCGATGGACTGAGCGGCGATAATGCCTACCGCTTCGCCCAGGTCAACCATCTCTGAGTGGGCTAAGCTCCAGCCGTAGCAAAGTTGGCATACCGAGCGGGTGGCCTCACAGGTGAGGGGCGATCGCACCACTACCCCTTCAACCCCAGCCTCAGCCAGCATTTCCGCCGTCTCCGGCGAAACGGGGTGGTCTTTCGCCAGCAACACCTCACCGGTTTGGGGGTGGACCACATCCTCAGCGACCACTCGGCCCAACAGGCGATTTTCCAGAGGAATCAGCACCCGCTCACCGTCGGTCATGCTGCGCAGGGGAATGCCGCGCTCGGTGCCGCAGTCGTGCTCACGGATGATCACGTCCTGGGATACGTCGACCAGGCGACGGGTCAGGTAGCCCGAGTCTGCCGTCCGCAGCGCGGTATCCACCAGGCCCTTACGGGCGCCATAGGAGGAGATCACGTACTCGGTAACGGTCAGCCCCTCCCGGAAGTTGGTTTTGATCGGTAGGTCAATGATTTCCCCCTGGGGGTTAGCCATCAGACCCCGCATGCCCACCAGCTGGCGCACCTGGGAGATGTTTCCCCGGGCCCCAGAAAAGGCCATCATGTACACCGAGTTGAGCGGGTTGTTTTCCTTGAAGTTTTTGACCACCTGGTCCTTCAGCTCTTCGCTGGTGTCGTTCCAGGTGTCGATCACCTTGGTCAGACGCTCCACCTCGGTAATTTCGCCGCGGGTGTAGCGCTCTTCGGTAATGCGAATGTCTTCCTCGGCAGCAGCCAGCATGCCCTTTTTCTCCTGCGGCACCTGGAGGTCTTCCACGCTAATAGAAACCCCGGCCCGGGTGGCGTACTTAAACCCCAGCTCCTTGATGCGGTCGGCCATCTGGGAGGTGCGCGCGGTGCCGTGCTGGGTGAACGACCAGGCAATCAGCTTCTTGAGCTGCTTTTTGTCAATAATACGGTTCCGAAAAATGAGAGAGGATTGAGGTGCCCCTTGCTCAGCCATAGGTCTTGCCCTTGTAGTGTGATGTTCGTGCTGTGGTGGTTGACTGGCCCCTTAGCCCGCGATCGCGTCGAGCACCGCCTTGTTGTAGATAATGCGGCCCGGCGTAGTCTTGATGTACTGAGAAATCAAGTTGCCCTCGCTGTCTAAACGCACCCGGCGATCGGGGTAGATTTCAGTAATCGTGCCGTCCTCGGCCTCCATGCGCTCCGGAGCCGTTGTTTTGGGCTGGTCAGACTCGACTTCACCGTCAAACCGCAGCCACACCTTGGAGTGAAGATCGACCACGCCCTGCTCAAAGGCCATGATCGCATCCTCCATGCCGGCGAAGTAGTGCCCCTCGCCCTTGGTAGCGTCGGGGTTTTCCGCCGTCAGGTAGTAGCAGCCCAGCACCATGTCCTGGGAGGGGGTGATGATCGGCTGACCCGTGGCGGGCGAGAGCACGTTGTTCGAGGCCAGCATCAGCAGCCGGGCCTCTGACTGGGCCTCCAGGGATAGGGGCACATGCACCGCCATCTGGTCACCGTCAAAGTCGGCGTTAAAGGCCGGGCACACCAGCGGGTGTAGCTGAATCGCGCGCCCTTCCACCAGGATCGGCTCAAAGGCCTGAATGCCCAGACGGTGCAGGGTCGGTGCTCGGTTTAGCATAACGGGGTGGCTCTCAATCACCTCTTCCAGCACATCCCACACGCTGGGGTCGTTGTGCTGAATCAGCTTCTTCGCCGCCTTGATGTTGTTGACCAAGCCCTGACGAATCAGCCGGTGAATAACGAAGGGCTGAAACAGCTCGATCGCCATTTCCCGTGGCAGGCCGCACTGGTGAATTTGCAAATTGGGACCAACCACGATCACAGAGCGACCGGAGTAGTCAACCCGCTTACCCAGCAGGTTTTGACGGAAGCGCCCCTGCTTACCCTCAATGATGTCAGAGAGAGATTTCAGCGGCCGGTTGTTGGCCCCCACCACGGTGCGGCCCCGGCGGCCGTTGTCGATCAAGGCATCCACGGCCTCCTGAAGCATTCGTTTTTCGTTACGAACGATGATTTCTGGAGCCAGGATTTCCTGAAGGCGCGCCAGCCGGTTGTTGCGGTTGATCACGCGACGATAGAGGTCATTGAGGTCCGAAGTGGCAAAGCGGCCACCGTCGAGCTGCACCATGGGCCGCAGGTCAGGCGGAATCACCGGGATCACGTCCAGCACCATCCACTCGGTCTTCGAACCGGTGGCGATGAAGTTGTCGATTACCCGCAGGCGCTTGATCAGCTTGGCCCGCTTCTGGCCCTTGGAGTTGGCAATATCCTCCCGCAGCTTCTCCGCCGTGGTCTCTAGCTCCAGGTCCTCCAGCAGGCGCTGCAGAGCCTCGGCCCCGATGCCCACCTCAACTCCAGACAGCTCGGTTTCTTCGTCGTAGAGCTGATCCTCGATCTCAATCCACTGGTCTTCAGTGAGCAGTTGCTTGTAGCTGAGGTTCTCGGCGTTGCCCGGGTCAAGTACTACGTAGGCGTTGAAGTAGACGATCTGCTCCACGTCTCGCAGGGGCATGTCCAGCAAAATGGCGATATAGCTGGGGATACCCTTCAGGTACCACACGTGGGCCACCGGGGCGGCCAGCTTGATGTAGCCCATCCGGTGGCGGCGCACCCGAGACTCGGTAACTTCCACGCCGCAGCGCTCGCACACAATACCGCGATGGCGGACCCGCTTGTACTTACCACAGTGGCACTCCCAGTCTTTGGCGGGACCAAAGATGCGCTCGCAGAACAGCCCGTCCATTTCGGGCTTGAGGGTACGATAGTTGATGGTTTCGGGCTTGGTTACTTCGCCCACAATTTGCCCGTTGGGCAGGGTGCGCTCCCCCCACTGGCGAATGCGCTCGGGGGAGGCGAGTCCAATTTTGACGTAGTCAAACCGCTGTTCTAGCTTGGCCATGCTGGGTTTTTCCTTGAAAGGGCGCTCGATCTAATGGGTGTAGGGGTTTCCCCCGGTGGCTTCCAGTGGTCAGGCCGGGGGCGGGGGGGATGGGTTAGTCTTCCACTTCCTCTAGCTCTTCATCCCGGGCGATGGACTCGTAGGTGGGGCGAGAGGGGGTGCGGCGGCTGTTGACGTCGGCCATCAAATCGACTTCCGTATCGCGGCTGGTGCCGTCTTCCCGGGTTTCCACCTTGTGCACCGCAATGTCTAAACAGAGGGACTGCAACTCTCGCATCAGCACCTTGAAGGACTCAGGGGTACCGGGGCGGGGAATCGACTTGCCCTTGACGATCGCATTGAGCGCCTCGTTGCGCCCCTGCATATCGTCCGACTTGACGGTGAGTAGCTCCTGAAGCGTGTAGGCTGCCCCAAAGGCTTCTAGGGCCCACACTTCCATCTCGCCAAATCGCTGGCCGCCCTGTTGGGCCTTGCCGCCCAGGGGCTGCTGGGTCACCAGGGAGTAGGGGCCGGTGGAGCGGGCGTGGATCTTGTCGTCAACCAGGTGCACCAGCTTCAGCATGTAGGCCCGACCCACCGTAATCGCCTTGTCAAAGGCCTCACCGGTGCGACCGTCCCGCAGCACAATCTTGCCGGGGTCGTCAGGGTTGAAGATCCAGTCTTTGCCGGTGGTCTCCCTCGCCTCCATCAGCTTGCCGTGGGTAGAGTTACGGGAAGCCTCCTCCCCATACATTTCATCAAAGGGGATCACCTTAAAGCGAACGTCGAGGTTGTCGGCCGCCCAGCCCAGCAGGCACTCAAACACCTGCCCCACGTTCATGCGGGAAGGCACCCCCAGGGGGTTGAGGGCAATGTCAATGGGGGTGCCATCGGGCAGGTAGGGCATGTCTTCGATGGGCAAAATGCGGGAAATAATCCCCTTGTTGCCGTGGCGACCGGCCATTTTGTCACCCACCTGAATCTTGCGCTTCTGGGCCACGTAGACCCGCACCACCATGTTGGCTCCGGGGGGCAGTTCGTCGCCCTGCTCCCGGGTAAACACCCGCACATCGACGACTCGACCCTTTTCGCCGTTGGGCACCCGCAGGGAGTTATCCCGCACGTCGCGGGCTTTTTCACCAAAGATGGCCCGCAGCAGTTTTTCCTCTGGGGGCTGGTCAGACTCACCCTTGGGAGTCACCTTACCCACCAGAATGTCCCCCGACTCGACCCAGGCTCCGATGCGAATGATGCCGGTTTCGTCCAGCTGGCGCAGGGCGTCTTCCCCAACGTTGGGAATTTCCCGGGTGATTTCTTCGGGACCGAGCTTGGTCTGGCGCGCCTCGATCTCAAACTTCTCGACGTGGATGGAGGTGTAGACGTCGTCATACACCAGGCGCTCGCTGAGCAGGATGGCGTCCTCGTAGTTGTAGCCTTCCCAGGGCATGTAGGCGACCAGAACGTTTTGCCCCAGCGCCAGCTCCCCGCCCTCAGTGGCGGAGCCGTCGGCCAGCACCTGACCAGACTGCACCTGCTCCCCAGGGAACACGATGGGCCGCTGGTTTAGGCAGGTGTCCTGGTTGGAGCGCTGGTACTTTTGCAGCTCGTACTCGTGGACGTTGCC